>JAFOMB010000128.1 GCA_017419065.1 Erysipelotrichaceae bacterium
AGGTCGTAAAAGGCATGACGCCGGCTGTCTCCGATCCGGAAAAGGACCGCAGTCTCTTTGCGGGATTTGATAAGGAACTTGTTCCGGCTGAAAAAGAAACGACCTATACAGCGACTTATCGCGGGATACAGGATGTCTCTTTGACTTCCCCGTTCCCGAAACAGCTGGAGATCGATCAGCCATATGATCTCTCCTCGCTCTATCTCGATGTGTATCTGGATGACGGCAGTGAGGAAAAAGCCGAAGTCACGACCGATATGATCTCTTCTCTGGATACCTCCATCGAAGGGGAACAGGAGGGCATCATCAACTATCACGGGATCACGCTTTCCTTCTCCACGGAAGTCTCTTCCGCTTTGAAGGAGGAGCGAAATCAGATCCGCGAGACTATCGACAGGACGATGAATACTTATCTTCAGAAGGGCACTTTCGATAAGAAAGACGTCCTTTATCTGAAGGAGAAGATGAATACGGAAAACGTGCTGCTGGCCTTTGCGGAGATACGCGATCTCGACAGGATGTATATGACAGACCACGACTTCAATCTCCATCTGGAAGAAAGCGAAAGAGATCTCGGGATCTCAGGCCTTTCGATGGCGGTCAATGATGATAATGAGAGAGAATTCCGCTTCATCCATGACACGTACTATCTCCTGGAAGAGGAGATCCCGGAAGAAAGCCGGGCGCGTCTCGAAGCTGTTTCCGGAGGCTATGGCTTTGAAGTGGTCGATGCCTTCCGTCTGTCTTTGAAGAAGAACTATCACGAAAGCGATATCTATAAGCCGGTCATCATCCAGATCAGGGTCAGGGACAAGAGCCAGGAGAGAGCCTATTCGGTCTATCATCTCGATGAAGACGGCAACGTCATCAAGCTGCAGACCACCCAGAGCAATTCCTACATCCAGTTCCGCACTGATGAGCTGGGGGACTTCATGATCCTGTCGATCGGCAGCGCCAACACCTATGACATCCCGGACAGGGATGAAAACATCTCGCAGAGAAGCGATGTCTACGACAACCACCTCTTCGTAAGAAACGGTCTCTTATTATGCGCTTTGAGCCTGGCCGGGACACTGTGCACGCTTGTCTACTATCTGCTCGAAAGAAAGAAGGAACGCGAATGGAAAGACTTCAGAAAGTCATTGCAGAACGGGGATACTGTTCCCGCCGCAAAGCTGAAGAACTGATACAGGAGGGAAGGGTCGCTCTCAACGGTGTCATCGTCAGAGAACTCGGTGTCAAAGCGGAGAAGGATGATGAGATCCTGATCGACGGGAAGCCTCTGGAGAAAGAGAAAAAGAAGGTCTACTACCTCCTCAATAAACCGAAAGGCGTCATCTCTTCCGTGAAGGACGACCGGGGCCGAAAGACCGTCATCGACCTGCTGGATGTGAAAGAAAGAGTCTATCCTTTAGGGAGACTCGATTTTGACAGCAGCGGCCTGCTGATATTGTCCAATGACGGCGAGCTCATGCAGAAGATGATCCATCCGTCCTTTGAGATCACGAAGGTCTATGAAGTGACCATCGACAAGCTGATCAGCGACGATGAGATCCGGAAGCTGGAAGCGGGCGTGCGCATCGACGATTACGTCAGTGCGCCTTGTACGATCAAACTCATCAGAAAGAACGAGAATAAAAAAATATCTTTCCTGGAAGTCTCTATCCACGAAGGGAAAAACAGAGAGATCCGGAAGATGTTTGAAACGGTACGTGCGAAAGTGACGAGGCTCCACAGGATCGAGGAAGCCGGGATCACTTTGGGAAAGCTGAGATCCGGGGAATACCGGGAACTCAGAGTGAAGGAAGTCGCCGATCTCAAGAGACGGCTGAAGTGATCAGACCATTCTTATAGGCAGATCCTTGTCGTCAAATGGATCGATGTAGATCATCTTGTAGGTCTTCATACTGACAAATCCTGCCGGCATGCCTTTGATCTTCTTGAGATTCTTGACGGCGGTATAACATACCGGAACGGAACTGGAATAGCGGCCGGTGGAATAGTAGGCAGCCAGGTTGGCGCAGATGCGGATGATCTCTTCGCTCGGTTCATCGGTGTTCACGACGACATGGGAGCCGTGGTAGTCCTTGGTGTGGAACCAGATATCCGATCCCTTTGCCACATCGAAAGTCAGATGATCATTCTGGATGTTGTTCTTGCCGAAACGGATGACGGTGTCGCCGAGGCGGACTTCATACAGATTGATCTTTTTCTTTTTCTTCTGCCTGACCTTCTTCTCCCGGATATAGCCGTAGCGGACGAGTTCTTCTCGGATGTCGAGAGCGTCCTGATAGTCGGCGATGGAGAGCTGTTCGTTCAGCGCGTCGAAATAGGTCAGCTGTTTACGGGCGATATCGAGCTGTTCCTCGATATAGACCTTGCCTTTTCTCTTCTTCTGATAGGTCTGGAAGTAGCGGTTGGCGTTGTCCTTGATGGAATACTTCGGATCCAGTTTGATGAGATGGGGATTGCCCTCGTAGTCTTCTAATGTGATCTCCTTGAGACCTTTCTTATCGAGATCGCCGGACATGAAAAGCAGTTCCCCGCAGAGTCTTTCCTCTTCCGGATGAAGGGCTTCTTCCAGGCTCTCTTCGAGCTTGGTGATCTTGGAGCGGAAGTGCTTGGCCTGTCTCTTGACGACCTTGAAGAGGTCATCGGAGATCGTCCGTATCCTCTCCTTTTCCTCATCCCGGAAGTAGATCTCATCGAAGCCTTCCTGGATGGAGAAACGGCGTGTCTCTTTCTGAAGATGGGTCAAAGGGATCACGTGGAATTCATAGCTGTCGCCCTTCGGTGTGAGATAGAGGGAGGCCGACTCTTTGATCTCCTTCAGAATATCTTCATAACTCTGCGAGGTGAGGCGGAATCGTATCTCGGTCTCCAGGAGCTTGGAGAAACCCTGGATCTGCTTGACGAGGGATTCTTCCATATCCGGATGGAGGGTATCGTAAGGATCGCTTTTTCTCTGCGGCGGCGTCTTTTCAAAGACGGCTCCGGCCAGGATGGTCCTCTTGGTGTTTTCGTAAGGCGGGATCTTCTTGAGGGCATCGATGATGCGTCCGCTCTCCCCGTCTACCAGGATCAGATTGGCGTACTTGCCCATGAGTTCTACAGAGAGGAGATACTCCTTCTCATCGTAGAGGTCGTTGCGGGAGCGGATGTGGAAGATCAGATAGCGGTCATAATCGAACTGTTCGATCGCGTAGATGATACCGCCGATGAGATATTTCCGGAGCACCATGACGAAGGTGCCCGGTTCCGCGAACGTCGCGTAGTTCCTGTCGGAAAAACAGATGTGATTGTAGACACTGTGGAAGGACATGACGAGATTCCTGCGGCTTCCGCCTGCCAGGACATTGAAAAGGATCTCTGTCTTGGAGGTCTCGGAAATACGGTTGATCTTGATCGGGAGACAGGTGTCCAGATCCTCTTTTACCTTGCTTAAAATGATGCCGTCAAGTGCCATGAATTCATTATAGCCCAGAAGGATTTCTTAGTGTAGAATATATGTAATATGAAAAAGGGAATGTTGATTATCTACAGCGGACCAAGCGGTGTCGGAAAAGGCACCATCATGGGAAAGCTCATGCCGATGGAAGACCTGAGACTGGTCTCTTCTGTCTCGATGACGACAAGAAAGCCGAGAGAAGGGGAAGTCGAAGGGGTCAATTATTTTTATGTCACCAAGAAGAGATTCAAGGAAGCGATTAGGAACGATGAACTTCTGGAATATGCCGAGTATGTCAAGAACTACTACGGCACTCCGAGAGAGTATGTGGAGAAACAGCTGAAGAAGGGAAATAATGTCGTTCTGGAGATCGAGGTCCAGGGAGCCAGACAGGTCATGGAGAAGATGAAGGATCACGTATCGATCTTCATCACACCGCCGTCCATGGAAGAACTGGAGAGAAGGATACTCGGCAGAAAGAGCGAAACGCCGGAGACCCTGGCGCTGCGTATCGAGACTGCGAAAAAAGAGATGGAACAGACCGGCATCTATGACTATGTCGTCTGCAACGATGACCTCGATGTCGCGGTAGAAGAAGTCCGTCAGATCATTCTGAAAGAAATGGAAAAGAGGGAAGAGAAGCCGGAGTGATCCGGTTTCTTTTGTGGAGACCATGATCAGGAATATCATCTTCGATGTCAACGGCGTCCTGCTGGGACACCACCACTTCCGCTACATGTTCGAGAAAAGGGTCTTTCCTTTGGACTGGAAGCTCTTCTATGAGATCATGTCTTCCAAAGAGGCGGAAGAGGGGAATATCGGACTCTATGCCTCCAAGAAGGAGATCGCCGAAGCCTATCTGAAAAAACATCCGGAAGAAAGAAGAAGAGCCCTTAAGCTCTTCGATGATACCTGGACAGATTATTTCTATGAAGTAAAGGAGATGACAGCTTTTTTCGAGAAGCTGAAGCCGTATTTCCGCATCTATCTTCTCTCCAATGTCGACAAGCAGGAGATGGCCATGATCATGGGGATGCCGTTTTATAAGCAGGTGGATGGCGCCTTCTTCTCCTGTGCGGAAGGGGCTGCGAAGCCGGAAGAGATCTGTTATGAAGCCTTTTTGAAGAAGTACGGATTGAAGGCGGAAGAGTGTCTTTTCCTCGATGATTCGAAGAAGAACATCCTCGCCGCCAAGAAGCTCGGTTTCAAGACCTTCCTCCATGAAAGAAGGAAGGAGACCGAAGTCTTCCTGACATCTCTCATACACCGTCAGAAAGCGAATAACGAAGAAAGCCGGAGCTGATCCGGTTTTTTTCTTTCAGGCATAAAAAAGGACTGATTTTCATCAGTCCGATTTTGGTCCTTATCTGTTGTAGAATTCGATGACCAGCAGTTCGTTGACTTCCTGATTGAGTTCTTTTCTCTCCGGATGTCTGACGTACTTGCCTTTGCGGTTGTCCTTATCGACTTCGACGAAGTCCTTGAAGGAAACGTTTGCCTCTAAGGCATCAGCGATAGCGCTGTTGTTTCTCATGTTTTCCTTGACTTCGATCGTGGATCCCGGCTTGACCTGTGCGGACGGGATGTCGACCTTCTTGCCATTGACCAGGATATGTCCGTGGTTGACAAGCTGTCTGGCGCCGCGGCGTGTTCTCGCGAAGCCCATGCGGTAGACCAGGTTGTCCAGACGGGATTCGAGCATGATCATCAGGTTGGTACCTGTGACACCGTGCATACGGGAAGCCTTCATGTAAGTGTTGTAGAACTGCTTCTCGCTGAGTCCGTACATGTGTCTGATCTTCTGCTTTTCATCTTTCTGAAGACCGTAGTTGCTCTTCTTGACCTTTCTGGTCGCAGAGCCGTGCTGACCAGGAATGTACGCTCTCTTGTTGAGTTCTTCTCCTGTTTCCAGGATGGAGAAGCCCAGACGTCTGGAGATGCGCCAGACCGGTCCTGTGTTTCTTGCCATAGTTTTTTCCTCCTGTGCTTTTAACAGGTGTAAATCACCGTCAAGTGTGTCCGTATTCGACGTTCATCCTTAGCGCGAGACTACTGGTCTCCCTTGGTACGGACGCTTCCTTCACGACTTTACATGCTGCTAATGACGCTTAATAACTATATCAAAACACGCGTCTCTCTGTCAATTGAAAAAAGAGTCTGATAATAGTAATATAAATGTGTATTTCAGGAGGATCTCATGGACAGAAAAACTGTTTTATATATCATTGCCGGACTGGTTGTAGCACTGCTGATCGTACTCTATTTCCTGGTGAGGAATACCCGCCGGAACAAGCTCAGAAAGAGTGTTGATGAACTCAATGTCCGTTTCAACGCGATCAAGACGATCCCATTGGCGTTCAAGCTGAACAAGGCCCAGGCGATCGCCAAGAGGAATGAAGAGACCAGTGTCGCCGTGGAAGAGTACTACAAGAAGTACGAAGAGGCGCAGAAGCATATCGACGCCATCCAGGAGATGATGAACGGTATCGATGACGCCATCAATTCGAGAAAGTACGGCGAAGCCAGAGAAGCCCTGAATATCGTCAGCGAGAATATCAAAGACAGCGAGAACGAAGTCCGTGATATCGACGTCTTCCTGGAGCAGTTCTCCAAGAAGGAAGAAGCCCAGAGAGATTACTCCCGCAAGCTCAAGGAAGAATACCGTGAGATCAAGCTGGCCATCCAGAAGAAGGCTTCTCAGTTGTCCCTTGCCTATCCGGGTCTTGAGAAGAAGCTCAGCAGAGGAGAAGATCTCTTCTCTTCCAGCGAAGAGTGGATGTACGCCAATGAGTACCTGAAAGCCCAGGATGACCTCGATGAGATCAGAGGGATCCTCGATGAACTCAAGGAAAACAGCGAGATCCTGCCGGACCTCATCCGCGATATCCGCGGTGTCGTACCGACCATGCTGGATGAAGTGAAAAGACAGTACGCTCTGGTCAGACAGAGAGGAAGCTACATCGCCCATTTACATATCGATGACAAGCTGAAGACCGTGGAAGACTACCTGAAGGAAGATCAGAAGACCTTATCGGACGGGGATGTCGGAACGGTACGCGAACACGTCAGGGAATCCAAGGAGATCCTTAGCGGCATCTCGGATGATTTCGATGACATCAACAAGTCTCTCATCGACTGCCGGGAAGTCTCCGACAACGTCGTCAAGAATATCGCCGACCTGGAGAGACTGGAAAACTACGTCCGTGTCACCTACAAAAACAACCGCGAGAGATTCGGTCTGGAAGATCTCAGCGATCAGCTGGATGAACAGATCGGACGTATTGCCAAGTATAAAGACCTTCAGAAGGGCCTGAACACCGACCTTCTGAACAATGCCAAGCCGGCTACCGAACTGCTCAAGGAGATGAATGAGCTCTTCGATATCACCGAAGCTGACAGAAAACAGCTCACTACCTACAAGAACACGGTCGACAAGTCCAACAGCGACGAGGAAAGAGCAGTCGCTCAGCTCATGAAGCTGCAGGTCGTCGTCAATGAAGTGGAAGTCAAGGTCCGTGAATACCACATCCCGGCTATTGCGGGGGCGTATCGCGAAGACCTCGTGAAGAGCCGCGAGTATATCGCCGATATCAAGCGCCTTCTCAATGAAGTTCCGCTGAATACACAGAGTCTGAATGCCACTCTGGATGAAGCTATCGACTTCATCTACAAGTTCTATAACAATGTCAACAACGTCGTCGGTATGGCGATCATGGTCGAGAACGCGATCGTCTTCGGCAACAAGTACCGTTCGACCTATCCGGAGATCGACAGAGAGCTCTCCAAGGCGGAATTCTCCTATCGGAATGGGGAATATACGAGAGCCCTGACGATCGCGATCAACTGTATGGAAACAC
>JAFOMB010000129.1 GCA_017419065.1 Erysipelotrichaceae bacterium
ATCCGGAAGATATCCTCATCACCGTCGATGATGACCTCGTCTATCCGCCGGATATGATCGAGTGCTTATATGATTCCTATCAGAAACATCCGAAAGCGGTATCCGCTATGAGGTGTCATGTGATGGTCCCGGGAGAGGACGGCTTTTATCCGTACTCCCTGTGGCTGAAGGAGTGCAGCTATCTCATTGATCAGGAGTCCCTGCATCTGTTTGCGACTAACGGGGCCGGGACGCTGTTTCCGCCACACATCATCGATCCAAAGTATCTGGACGAAGACCTCGTGAAGGAACTCTGTCTCAATGCGGATGACTTATGGTTAAAGTGCGCCGAGATCCTGGAAGACGTCCCTACAGTACTGGTGAGAGAGGTAGAACCTCTGATCTATCTGGAAGGATCGCAGGAACAGTCTCTGAAGAGCGTGAATATGACGGATGGCAATGATGCGGTCTTAAGGAAGATAGAAGACTGGGTCATAGAGGAAAACGGCAGCGATGTCCTTCTGGAAAAGATGAAGAAGGCCTCTATCGGTGCCGATCTGAATACCGCGGAGCACCTCATCGCCATGGGCGTCTTTGAAAGAAACAGATGGCGCAGGAAAGCGGAAGCTGTCCAGAGAGAAAATATAAAGCTGAAAAATGAGAAACAGAAGCTGGAAGAAGAGCTGAAGGACATCAGAGATTCCAAGGCCTATCAGACAGCTTTGAAGATGAGAAAGTTACTGGGGAAGTAAGATGGGACTCTTATCGTTTTTACACAGAAAAAAGGAAATAAAGGTCTCGATCATCATCCCGGTATACAATGCGGAGAAGTATATCAGAGAGGATCTTGACTCTCTTTTAGGTCAGTCATTACGGGAGATCGAAGTGATCTGCGTCGATGACGGTTCTAAGGATTCCTCTTTGAAGATCCTGGAAGACTATCAGAGAAGAGATGCCCGGGTCAGAGTCCTGAAACAGGAAAACAAAGGAGCCGGAGCTGCCCGCAATGAGGGAATGAAGGAAGCGAAGGGAGACTATCTCATCTTCCTTGACGCAGACGACTTCTTTGAGAAGGACATGCTGGAAAAGTGTGTGCGGAAGATGGAGGAAGAGGACGCCGATGTCCTCGTCTTTGCGGCCGACAAGTACGATGATCAGAATAAGACCTTCCTCCCGACACCATGGAGTCTGCAGTGGCAGCGCTGTCCGCAGAAGACGCCGTTTTCTTCCAGAGAGATGCCGTTATACATCTTCCAGGCCTTTCAGAACTGGCCATGGAATAAGCTCTTCAGACGAAGCTATATCGAAAGAAACGGTATCCTCTTTCAGGAGGTCAAGCGCTCCAATGATGTCGCCTTTGTCTCTACCGCTTTAGCGAAAGCAGAGAGGATCACCTATCTCAATGAGGTATTTGCGCACTACCGCGTCAATACCGGTTCCTCCTTACAGCAGTCTAAAGACAGAGAGCCGCTGGTATTCTTAGATGCCTACCGGGAGCTCAAAAGAAGACTCGTAGAGGCAGATCTCTATCAGGTCTTCGAACAGAGTTTCACCAATAAGGTGATGACCACCATCAACTTCTATGCGGATACCTATAAGACCAAAGAAGCGAAGGACATCCTCTCAGACTTCCTGCTAAAGGAGGGGGATGGGGAATTCGGCATTTCGAAACATCCGGAAGAGTATTATTATAATAAGAGCGAGTTCGGGAAGTACCTCTTCCTGCTCGGGAAGGAGAAGGAATGAGAGTATTTGTGACCGGTGTCTCAGGTCAGCTGGGACACGATGTGATCAATGAACTGTATAAAAGAGGACATGAGGGGATCGGCAGCGATATTCATGAGTCCTATCAGGGCATTTCAGACGGTTCTATGGCCGAGAAGTGTCCGTATGTATCTTTGGACATCACGGATGAAAAAAGAGTAAGAGACGTCATCGAAGAGCTTAGACCGGACGTCATCGTCCACTGTGCTGCCTGGACAGCTGTCGATGCGGCAGAGGACAATGAGGACAAGGTCCGGAAGATCAACGCGGAAGGGACCAGGCATATGGCAGAAGCCGCGAAGGCGGTCGATGCGAAGATGGTCTACATCTCCACTGACTATGTCTTCAACGGCGAAGGGGAGACCCCTTGGGATCCCGATTGCAAGGACTACGCCCCGTTATCCGTCTATGGAAAGACCAAGCTCGAAGGCGAACTGGCTGTCTCCTCCATCCTGGAGAAGTACTTCATCGTCCGTATCGCCTGGGTCTTCGGCCTCAACGGCAGGAACTTCGTCAAGACGATGCTGAAGGTCGGAAAGAATCACGACCAGGTCAGAGTCGTCAATGATCAGATCGGCACCCCGACCTATACACTGGATCTCGCCGTTCTCTTGTGCGACATGATCGAAACAGAGAAATACGGCTATTACCACGCCACCAACAGCGAAGAGACAGACGGTGCCTATATCTCCTGGTATGATTTCACAAAGGAGATCTATCGTCAGGCAGGCTACAGCACAGAGGTCCTTCCGGTAAGCACGGAGGAATACGGCTTATCCAAGGCGAAGAGACCTTCCAATTCAAGACTGGAAAAGAAGAAACTGAAGGAGATGGGTTTCACCCCGCTTCCTTCCTGGAAAGATGCCCTGAAGAGATATCTTCAGGCGATCGATATTGAGGAGTTATAAAGATGGGACAGATCAGAGTTGATTACGATGTAGAAGGCATCAAGGGCCTCTGCGTCATTGAACCGGCCGTACATGGCGATAACCGCGGCTATTTCATGGAGACCTACAACGCCAATGATATGAAGGAAGCCGGTCTCGACATCCTCTTCGTACAGGACAACCAGTCCTGTTCCGCCAAGGGTGTTTTAAGAGGACTGCACTTTCAGAAGCAGTATCCGCAGACCAAGCTCGTCCGCTGCATCAAGGGCGCTGTCTATGATGTCGCCGTTGATTTACGAGAGAATTCTCCGACTTACGGAAAGCACTATGGCATCATCCTCACCGAGGAAAACAAGAAGCAGTTCCTGATCCCGAAGGGCTTTGCGCACGGCTTCTTCGTCTTATCCGATATCGCCGAGTTCTGCTACAAGTGCGATGACTTTTATCATCCAAATGATGAAGGCGGACTGGCCTGGAACGATCCGGAGATCGGCATTAAATGGCCGGAACTGGAAGGCGAATACAGAGGAAGTGCCGACAGCGAAGGCTACCACATGACCGATGGGACACCGCTCAATCTGTCGGAGAAAGACAAGAAGTGGAAGGGGATCCGGGAGACCTTTCATTTCTGATGAGCGAGATCCTGCAGGAAAGAGAAGCCCTGCTTCTCCATAAAGACAGCTATCATCTCTTCTTAAAGACAAAAGGCCTTTCCTTTAATTCGATCAGGATCGAAGGAAGGGAAGTTCCTTTTGAGAGCTTTTCCTTTGACGCGGAAGAATATGCCCATGTCTCTCTTGAGGACAGATGTACGAAGGCTTCCCTCTACTATCAGGGAAACAGTGTTTCCGTATTCGATAAGATTCCTCTTACAGAAGGAGACTTCCTCAGGGCATCCCTGGATCTCTCCCCGGAGACCTATGGGGCGAAGATCGTTGGGACCTTCCTTTCGTCAAAGGATACGGATTTCAGCCTCATGGCCGGAAATGACGAAGAGATCTTTGAGGCCAACATTACCGCACACAGAGACTTTGAAGGCGTCTCCATGGACAGGATCACCTTCACCTTCCACTATGTGCCATACGGCCGCTTCACCCTCCACTATCTCGAGGAAGACCTCCTCATCAATAAACACGCCTCTTTAGCCAGAAGCTGGAAGACAGTTCTGAAGAAGATCAGTCTTGTGAATATGCTGAAGGCTGTCCGATACATCAGAAGAGGAGGACTCTCCTCCTTATCGGATAAGGTACTGGATTATTCCGAGAGATCGGTCGATGCCTACGACAAGATCTTCAAGGAAGAAAGAGAGAGGGAGATCGCTTCCTTTCAGAAGGAAGAGTTTTCCTATCAGCCGCTGATCTCCGTGCTGGTACCGGCCTACAATACGCCGGAGGATACCCTGAAGGAAATGGTGGAAAGCCTCAGGGGTCAGTACTATCCAAACTGGGAGCTGTGCATCGCCGATGGTTCCACGGAAGGCAATCCGGCTACCGCTATCTTAGAAAACTACGCGAAGGAAGATGCCCGTATCAAGGTCCTGAGACTGGATCAGAACTACGGCATCTCCGGCAATACCAATAAAGCCCTCTCCCTGGCTACGGGAGACTATATCGGTCTTTTAGACCACGATGACTTCTTAGAGCCTTACACCTTATGGAAGATCGTCAGGGAACTGCAGAAGAAGCCGTACGACTGCATCTACACGGACGAAGACAAGTTCGATGATGAAAAGAAGGTCTTCATGGATCCGCACTACAAGCCGGATTTCAACTACGATCTCCTCCTCTCCTGCAACTACATCACTCACTTCTTCCTGGCGACGAAGAAGATCGTCGATGGCGTAAAGGGCTTTGACTCCCATTACGACGGTTCGCAGGATTATGACTTCATCCTGCGCTGCACGGAAAAAGCGGAGAACGTCTGCCACATCCCGCAGGTCCTCTATCACTGGCGCATCATCGCCGGTTCCACGGCGATGGATCCGGCCAATAAGCTCTACTGCTTTGAAGCAGGACGCTCCGCTGTCGAAGACCATCTGAAGAGAAAGGGCATCGACGCGAAGACCTCCATGGCTCCGAATTCCTGGGGCTTCTATCAGTCTGTCTATCCGAAGACAAAGGAAGGCTGCACCGAGATCATCCTGGGAAGAAGAGACGGCAGGATCGAAAAGGAAAACTGCGAGGACATCTATCTCTCCCTGGGAGACGATTTTCTGACCCGTCTCAATGAGACAGTGAAGAAGGCGGAATACGATCACATCCTGATCCACGAGGAAGGGATGAGAGCGGATGAGAAGGCCGTAGAAGAGATGAAGAACCTCCTGTACAGAGAAGATGTCTCCATCGTCTTCCCGAAGATCCTCCACAACGGAAAGATCCTGAGTGCCGGTGTCTACTTCGATGAAGATGACTGCCCGCAGTTCCCATACCGCGGAATGGACAAGACCTGGGAAGGCTATGTCCGCCACCTCATGGTCAACCGGGATGTCGAGATCGGCTCTACCCGCTGTTTCATGATCGACAGGACAAAACTGACAGATCACAGCTTCAAACAGGGCTACGACTATGACTCTTCCGTGACGGACTACTTCCTCTCGGTAAAAGAGTCGAAGAAGGTCTTCTGCGGCACCGCTGTCTTTACGGCAGACAGGTACCGCTATGAGGGAAGACTGTCCAAACTGCAGAAGCGTTTCGAAAAGAAGATCCGGTATGAGAATGCCGGAGAAAAGGTTTACCGGAAATATGACAACATCTAAGACCGAGATCCTCCTGGCGGCCTATAACGGTGAAAGATATCTGGAAGAACAGATCCTCTCCATCCTGAATCAGGATTGCGATGAATGGTTTTTGACTGTCTCCGATGACGGTTCCGGGGATTCTACGAAAGAGATCCTCGACAGATATGTGAAAGAGTATCCGGACAGGATAAGACGCATCGAAAGCGGAAGGCAGTTCCATGACGCGAAGGAACACTTCTTCTTTCTCTTAGAGAAGTCCACGGGAGATTCGGTGATGTTCTGCGACCAGGACGACATCTGGGAGAAAGACAAGGTCTCCTCTTCCCGGAAACTCCTGAGAGATGACATACCGTGTCTGGTCTGCAGCGACCTCAAGGTCGTAGGGGAAGACCTCTCCTTGATCGACCCGTCCTTTTTCCACTACCAGGGGATCTGGGAAGAAGACTTTAAACTGTCCTGCCTGCTGTACAGGAATTCCGTGACGGGATGTACGTGCCTGTTAAACAGAAAGCTCGTCGATCTTCTCTTACAGATCAAGGACCGGAAGCAGATGATCATGCATGACTATGCGGCTGCCTTACTGGCCGGTATCTTCGGAGAGATCATCGTCAATAAGAAGGCGGAAGTCCTCTACCGCCAGCATGGCGATAACGCCTTAGGTGCGCAGAAAAAGGGCTTCTCCTATCTCCGAAACAAGATGACTTCTGCCCGCTCCTCTGTTAAAGCCAAGAAGGCCCAGGTCAGGGAACTGATCAGCAGTTTTGGCCTGGATGAAGAACTGCTGAAGGACTTTGCGAAGGAGAAAAGCGGAGCTTCCTTCTACCTCTCCCACCGGGAAGACATCACATCTTTACCGCTGTTATTAGGCTTCCTGTTATACGGATAGCACGCTGTCCGACAGGATTTTTCGGAATGATATAATGATGGAAAGGAGGATCATTGATGCCGCTCGCCAATAAGATCAGGAAGACACTCTGGGCTCTTCGAAACAGAAGACGGCTGATGGATGTCCTCCGTGAAGAATACATAAAAGAAGAAGAAACGGCTGTTCTGGAAATAAAACAGAAAGAAGAGGAAGGAAGAAGACGTCTGGAAGAAGAACAGAAGGCGAAGGAGGAAAAGGAAAGAAAGATCGCTCTTATCGCTGGTTCCCCTTACTTTGACAGGGACTACTATGCCCGAAACAACATCGAATTCCAGAACAGCGAACTCGATATGGCGGAACACTACCTCCTCTACGGAGGCTTTTTAGGGAAGGATCCGGGTCCGTATTTCTCCTCGGAGGAATACCTGTCCTTACACAGCGATGTGGCCATGGAAGGCCTCAATCCGCTTCTTCACTACGAAGAACACGGGAAAAGAGAGAACCGGGAGATCTCCTATCTGCAGAGAAAGGAACCTTCTTTCCCGAAGGAAGCTGTTGAACTGGAAAGAAGCTTTGACATATCGCCTTCCATTCACCACAGAAGTGCGGTCGTCTCCTGCTTCCTGCCTGAGGGCAGGATACCGGGATCTCTGCTTTATCTGTTGAAGGAAGTAAAGAAAGTTACCGACAATATCGTCCTGGCCGGAGACTGCCCGGTTATAGAATCAGAACTCGAGAAGCTGAAGGGCATCGTCTTCCATGCCTCTTTCAAAAGACACGGACAGTATGACTTCGGTTCCTATAAAAGAGGTCTGGCCTGCCTGAGACAGGAAGGGATCCTGGATGAGGAACTCATCCTTCTCAACGATTCCGTCTACGGTCCTGTCTATCCTTTTGAAGAGTCCTTTGAAAAGATGACAGGGAAGGGGGACTTCTGGGGCTATGTCTCCCTGGTCTCAAGAGGCGTTCCATACCTCTCCTCCTGCTTCCTGGTCTTCCGCAAGGAAGTGCTGGAGAGCTGGGTACTGGATGGCTTCCTTTACAGGGTAAAGGGCAGCTATGAAAGAGGGGACATCGTCACGCTCTTTGAGACGAAGCTGACGCCGTATCTCAGAGAAAGAGGTTTTGAGTATGCCTCCTATGTCCCGGAAGAAGATCATATCAACATCTTCGATCAGCCTCTGACATTATTGAAGAAATACCGCATGCCGCTTTTAAAGAAGAAGGCGTTATTGAGAAAACCAATAGAAGATCTCGGGGAAGTACTGAAGACCGTGGAAAGGGAAGCACCGGAACTCTATAAAGAGATCTCCTATACCCCTTATGAAGAAAAGCTCTTCTTCCCGCCGTCCTTTGAGGAACTGGAAGCTTCCTATAGGGAAAAGGAAGAAAGACTTAAAGAGAAATACGAAAGAGGAGAGAAACTGAAAGCCCTCTTCCTCATCACCAATCCGTCGATGTTTCCTTCCTTCCCGTTATTTGAAAGGATGAAGGAAGATGGACACTTCAAACCGTATATCGCCATCATCCCGGATCTGAGATGGCCGGGAAAGGAAGAAGAAGATCTGAAGGTC
>JAFOMB010000130.1 GCA_017419065.1 Erysipelotrichaceae bacterium
TCTTCATCCTCGGCCGCTTCTACGATGATGCTGCCGTCTTTCAGAGTGCCGGTGAATTCATAGGTGCCGCCGCTCGTGATGCGGACGTCTCCTTCTCCGAGTTCTACGTCTGTCTTTTCGCCGCTGGCGGAAATGACATCGGTCACAGTGCTTGTATCAGAAGAAGTCTCTTCTTTCGCTACGGTCTCTTCTTTATCGTTGATCACAACGGTCTCTGTCGTCCCGTTGATCTCAGAGGAACATCCTTCCAGAAGCAGTAAGAACGCCATAGCCAGAACAGTGATAGTTTTCTTCATCATAATTCTCCTTTCGCCGCTGCCGCCTTGCCCAGGGAAACTTCGAGGTTCCCGTTGCGGACGCGGATCTCATCGATCATCTCTTTCTGTAAAGAGAGATCCTTCAGTGTTACCAGGTATTCCAGTTTGTAGAGAGAACCCAGGGAAGCTGTCTTCACATTGACGAGTTCGCAGTTGACTGTGTAGTTCTCTAAGATATCTTTAAAGCTCTCTTCATAGTTCAGGCTCTCCGGGATCGTGATCTTCAGCGTGCGCTGCTTTTCATCGTTTCCGCCGTAGTTGACTTTCGTGAGGACTGTCAGGACAGCCAGGACGAGGAGTGTTAAAACAGCCGCGATAGCTACATAGCCCATCCCGCAGCAGAGACCTACCGCCACATCTGTAAAGACAGAAGTGAGATCTCTGGCGTCGCCCGGAAGCGAACGGAACTTGATCAGAGAGAAGGAACCGGCAACTGCCAGGCCTGCTCCGATGTTGCCGTTCACCAGCATGATCACTACAGTGACCAGGACCGGCAGTACGACAAGACTTGCCGCAAAGCCCTTTGTATGAGTGTTTTTATACATGTAGCTGAGGGACACCAGTAAGCCAAGTCCCGCAGCTGTAAGCATTGCGATCAGCAGCTGGCCGATCGTAACCGTGCTGGAAAATATCGTTGCGAAGTAATTCATCTTGTTTTCCTCCTTCTTTCTCTTTTGTATACGCTGTTCCGTATTTGGAATAGGAATGCGGATAGATCTGTAATTTATTCAGGATGTGCGACAGCCATAACGGCATCGACTCGCTGATCTTGACCTCCATGAGCACCTGACCTTCTTCCAGGAGATTCTCCCCGTCTATGCCGTGCCGCATATCCAGATCCTCTCTCCGGCAGGTCACATCGTCATCGAAGGTGATTCGTAGGGTCGGATCCTGCTTCCCGATAAAGGATGTCCGGTGTGTGGAGATCAGGATCTTCGGTTCCAGCGTTTCATAGAAGCGGTCGAACCAGCGGATCTCCTTGCCGATCTGTTCACTCTCGTAGAGGCAGCTCTGCAGACCGTTCTGTAACAGATCATCGTAGACCACCTCTGTTCTCCTCTTGTAGACGATGCCCTTGTATTTCTTCTTGAGTTCGACGAAGACCCTGTCTCCCTCCTTCGGGGTCGAATACGAGCGGATGCGGAGTTTTTCCTTGTACAGAGGCTTTTCAAGCGAGTTTCTGATCAGCCGGTCATCCTTGGTGTCGTAGTAGATCGAGACGACATTGGAATGGAAGTATTCTGCCGGTTCCAGATGTTCCTGACACATCCCCAGGAAGGCAGCCTGCTGGTTACGGCTCATCAGGTATTTCTGTTCAGCTCTTTCAAACGTCTCCATCGCTCTTACCTCCGTTTCATGGCTTCATAGTACGGAGGGAGGGTGAACTTTATCTGAAGTCTGTTTGAAATGAATCTGAAATTAAAAAAGACGCCGGAGCGTCTTATGGAAGGAATAATAAGAGGAACGAGTGTCCTATCAGCAGGATGATCACCTGGATCACGCTGAAGCGGGTAAAGAAGAGTTTCAGCGCAAACATACTGTTGGCGCTCCTGCTCACTCTGTATCCCGTCAGGCCGTGGTTTATCAGTAAGAAGATGATGGCTCCGAGATAGACGACCAGCAGTCCATACTGCATGTACTTCGTGACCGATGCCGGGGCCACAGCCAGGAAGTAGAGGAAGAGGTTGAAGAGGATGTGGATGGCGATCGTCGGCTGTATGGAACGGTAGCGTAAGGCGATCTTCCCGAGCAGGAAGCCCATGACGGCAGCCGGAAGGAAGTCTGTGAAGGCGCTGTGCGCTAAAGCGAACAGCAGCGTCGTCACAAACAGAGCGAAGAAGGAGCCGTAGCGCCTCAAAGCACTTAGAAGCACACCGCGGTATAAGACTTCCTCTAACAGAGGACAGGCCGCTGTAAACATGAAGACGAACAGAGGCGAATCCAGATACTCGGCTCTTAACGGCGTTCCGATATTGGAAAGGAGCGTCTCTTCCAGATTCAGATAGCCCCCGATGGTATTGGAGATATACATGGAAGCCGTGACGATGGCGAAAAAGACGAGGGTCTGACCGATGATGGTCGCAAGCGAATCCCCGATCGCTCCCATGAACTGTTTCATTTTGATGGAGAAGCGGTTTTTCAAAAGCAGGATCGGCAGGAGATTCCCGACAAGGAGAAAGATATAGTAGATCCCGAAGTAGAGGATCCTGTTCTCCATGATCTCCGGGATCCCTTCACGCATATAGAGGAGAAAAAGATGCGGGATGTACAGGAGGGCTGCCGCATATAAAAAGAAAGACAGTCCGGTAAAACGGAAATCCTGTTTCGCTTTTTTCTCTGATACTGTTTTTTCACTCATAACTTCTTTTACTCTACACTCTTTTTGAGAACCTGACAATCTTCCCTGTCAGGCAGGAATCCTTCGAAAATGAGAAGATCGAAGTTCGCTTTCTGCTTCTTCAGTTCTTCATAGGAAGGGATCGTATAGGCGACAGAGAAATTGCGGAAGAGATTCCGGCAAAGTCTTCTGGAGATATTGTCTTCATGGAGGTAGTTGTAGGCGATGAAATCCGGTTTCGTGAGGAAGTTCAGCTGCAGGTTGGCCAGTGCCAGCATCAGCACATCGAACTTCTTATCCCGGAGATAGTCTTCCGAGAGCTGTCCGCGCATGACTTCCGGATGATTCTGTCTGTACCACCAGACAGCTCCCGGATGGAAGGATTCGATACAGTAGACACCCGGATAATCCTTCAGGTGCTCCGCAGTGATCTCGCAGGTCCTCTTCCAGTCCCTGCCGGTCTCGACCTTGATCTCAACGATCAGCGGGACTCTGCCATTGACAGTTTTCAGGACATCCCTGAACAGCGGGATCCTCTCTGCGGAATCCAGGATATGGAAGTCCTGAAGCTGCTCAAAGGTATACTCATAGACCTTTCCCGGGACTTCTCTGCCCTCTTTGTCACGGAATAGACGCGACAGGGTGAAATCATGGGTCACGACGAGCTTTTCATCCTTTGTGAGCTGGACATCCAGTTCTATCCCGAAGTCCCCCTCTACGGCTTTATAGAAGGCAGGAAGGCTGTTTTCCGGAGCAGAGGTATGATTGTCATAGAGGCCTCTATGCGCGTAATAGCGGCCCAGAAACGGCTTTCTGTCCATTTTCCGCAGGGAAGGACAGAGAAAGAAGAGATATAAGAGGATCAGAATGATCACGATGTATAACAGAGTCTTCATAAATTGATGATACCACGAAAGCGAAACGGGAAAGCCATTATAATAGAAGTATGATACTCATCAGAAATATAAAGCTGAGACTCGAAGAAGAGGAATCCCAGCTGAAGGAAAAAGTAAAGAAGAAATACCGGATCAGAGAAAAAGACATCCTCTCCTTTTCGATATACAAGAGGTCTGTGGATGCCAGAAAGGAAGTTTCCTTCATCTACAGCGTCCTTCTCTCTCTAAAGGAAGAAGAGAAGCTCTTACGCTATCCGGATGTCTCGGTCTATGAAGAAAAAGACCTCTCTGCCCGAAAGGTCTCTTCCTCTATGCGGCCGGTGATCATCGGCTACGGGCCAAGCGGGATCTTCGCCGCCTGGCGTCTATCGGAGGCCGGTCTCAAGCCGGTCATCCTGGAAAGAGGAAAGAGGATACAGGAGAGGGAAAAGGATGTGGAATCCTTCTTCAAAGGCGGTCCTTTCAA
>JAFOMB010000131.1 GCA_017419065.1 Erysipelotrichaceae bacterium
TGAGAGAGTAGAGAAAGGACATCCAACAATCGTAGATTACTTTTACCACGAAGAAGTAAGAGGAACTGCCAATAGTGGAAAGAGAAATGTAATACATAATCCTTGATGGAAGAATAAACCGGAAGTTAATCGCACAAATTCCGGTTTGTAGGAATGATATAATATGTGGCAAGTTGCCACAATTCATGCTTCAGCAACACATCTTCGGATGTGTTTTTTATATATCTCATTTGAAAGAAAGGAAAAGAATAAAAGAGGATTGTATGATGAGAAAAATGAAGAAGTATCTGCTGATGGTTCTGACGATACTGCTGTGCATCACCGGCTTTAGTGTAGAGATCAGCGCTGAAGATGAGGAACACGCAGATGAAAAGACCTTTACCGCAGCCTACGAATTTGTGATGGAGGACGGAAGCGAGGTTCCCGATTGTGTAATGGAATTGCTTCCTGAAAAGCTGACTGGCTTAAAACCGGGAGACATTATTGTCAATAAACCGCTGAAGAACATCGAGACAGAGGAATCTGTCTTTTCTTTTGTCTCATGGGACTTTGATGAATATGTTGCCGCCGATGCGGATGTAACGTTCACCGGGATCTGGAAGAAGACGGAAAAGACTCAAGGCGAAGAAGCCGCTGAATCCAGTGATGCTTTGCATCCTGTCCGTTTCTATTTTGTTAGATCGGGAGATTTCAAACCCGCAGACGATCTTCCCGAGGAGATCATAAAGCTTCTCCCTGAAACGGTTTACGTTTCCGATTATGCGACCGAAGCGGATCTCGATCTTCCTGATTTTGAGGACACCGCAGGCTGTGAATTCAAAGGCTGGGTGAAAACCGGCAATGTCTCCTATGATGGAAAAGTAGAATTTGTGAGCTTCTTCGGAGTCTGGGGAATAAAGACCAGAGTTCTTCCGGGCACGTATCCCGGCGATGGAGTCTTTGACATCCGTATCGTTTCCTCATCGGTAGAAAACCACGTTCCGATCCTGACGGCGGACATCGGACCGGTATTCTGCGTCACTCCCGAGATTACCGGATATCCATTGCCTGGAACAGGCTATAAGGCGGTAGGTTCGATCAGTTCGACTCTGGCAAACATCGGATGGAACGCCTACAGGATAGCAGGACACTACGCCGCTCAGGTCGCGGTCTGGAATCATGACATGAGCTACTATGATGACAACTACGAATGCTCGGGGACCAGATACGAGACATATCACGATCCGGACGGTTCGGCCATTCAGGATATTGCCTCCTTTGCCTGTGAGTTTGCACCGAAGCCAGGCAAGGCAAGAGTGAGAAAAGTCGCTTCGGATTCCAGCTATCCCTACACCAGCTATTCAAACAACTATTCCCTGGCAGGTGCGGTGTACGGCATATATTCAGACGCCGCCTGCACAGATCTGATCAAGACCCTCACGACAGGATCTGACGGATATACAGGATATTGGGAGACAGACAACGAGGGAACCTACTATATCAAAGAGACCACGGCATCCAAGGGATTTGAAGTGGATCCGACCGTATACACCGCAAGGATCAGAAAAGGACAGACAACTGAGATCACTTCCAAGGAGAAACCCTACAACGACCCTATCAGGATCGTTCTGATCAAACAGAACGCAAAGCATCCCGAAAGGGTGGCGTACCTCGATGAGGCGGAATTCATGGTGAAGTACTACGACACACAGGAGGACGACGTGTCCGGGCTGACCGCCAAGAAGACGTGGGTGTTCCGGCCGATCTACAACGAAAACGGAGAAGCTGAGATCCTGATGGACAGCGATCATTTCGTAAGGGGAGACGAGCTCGTGCTCAACGAGTACGGAGACTTCTACATGCCGCTTGGAATGTTCACGATCGAAGAGACCAAAGCTCCGCAGACCTATCAGAGGGACGAGAACATCTATGTAGGACATATCAGAAGGGAGAACGGAGAGACGGTCACCGTCGTTAGCGGAGGAGACCAGCTCATCGTGGAGAATCTCGATCTGACCCAGAAGGAATGCGAAGTCATCATCAGAACAACCGCCATCTTCGAAGAGAACGGACTGCACAGATACTTTGCGGACGGAGTGGCGCATATCGTCGATATCGTCGACTATGATTATCTGATACCTGGTGAAGAATACACTCTCAAGGCGAAGCTGATCCTGAAAGTCTTTGAAGAGGTTCTGTGGACTGAAGAAGACTACGAGAATGGAAAATGCACTGAAGAAGAGATCGGTACAGTAAAGGAAAGGATCCTCAAGGAAGACGAATGCCAAGAAATCATGGAAGCCGAAGCAACATTCATTCCGGAAGAGGAATCCGGACAGGCATCCGTCAGATTCGACGGCATCGACTTCGACGACAAGGCAGGCAACGAGGATGTTGTTTACGAATACCTGTATCTGTCATCCGATCTGGAGAATCTGATCACATACCATGAAGACATAAACGACAAGGGACAGACCATAAATATCGATGAGCTGTACAGGGCGGACTTCATCCTCTACAAGATCGGAGACGGCAACAGATCGATAAAGCTCAACGGAGCCTTCTTCGATGTGAAGACCTCCAGGACCAAGAGGGATGGAAGAGTGGTTGAGAAGGAACTTGGCACCTTTGTCACCGGAGGGATCCATCTGGAAAGGGAGGAGCCGTTCAAGGCGATAGTCTATGAAGACGAGGAATGTACGACGCAGATCAGGATATATGAGTCCAAGTGGGACAGCA
>JAFOMB010000132.1 GCA_017419065.1 Erysipelotrichaceae bacterium
CCGGATACTATCCAGATCTATGAAGACAACGCGGAGGAGACACAGATGGTCATCGATTCTCTGGAAGATGAGAGGATCAAAGTCAATATCAGGGATATGCTGCTGGCCCATGAAGTCTGTCATGCCCTCCAGAATAAGCATAAGGAACTCTTCATTCACAAGCCTTTAGTATCCTTATGGAAGCTCTTCGGCTATGAGAACGTCTCAAAGCTGGTCTCATTAGAAGAAGTATGCGCGATGCATTTCGCGAAAAGCTTCCTGCATATGTCCTGTATGCCGTATGTCTATGATGTCTTCATGTGCATGTCCCGGGCTCCTAAGAGAGCCAGGGAGATCTATGAGATGATCATGGACCTGAAGGAGGAGACTGATGAATAGCTGGATATATCTCTCTATCGCGGTAGGAACGATCGTCCTGATCGCCTCTGTTGTCATCTCTATGAGATGTGAAAGGCCAAAGGGAGAACTCTTCCGTTTCGAAGAGACAAAGGCGCTCTTCCTGATGACGGGATTGGCTGTCCTTTTAGGATACGGGATCCTGGTATACAAGCTCATCGATCCATCCGTCGGAGGATCGGAGAAGGGCTCCTATGGCATGATCGCCGTCGTAGGCCTTGTGGCCATCCTGATGGCTGCCTATACGATATTATTTGCCTTGAATAAGAAGATCTATGTCTATGATGACAGACTCGTCATCTCGGACGTCTTCGGAAAGACAAAGGACATCTACTGGGAAGACATCAACACGGTCGAAAGACCGGGCATGCAGAGAGCTGCCAGATTCAACTGTGCCGGAGATGTGAGCTTTACAGTATCCGGTGCCAATAAGAACTACAAGAAGTTCATGAATTTCCTGGAACCGAAATTAAAGGGAAACAAGGGAAAGAAACTGCTCGCGCAGATCGAGCGCAACCTGAAATAATGCATTCTTTATTGAAAGGAGGAACTCATGCAGTTTAACAATAGAGAAGACATCATACAGATCACGCCTTTATGGAAGGGCGAAAGATTCCCGGACGGACGTCCGAAAGTACCGGATGAAGTCCTTGACAAGATCAGAAACCTGGCTCTGGAAGAAGTCTGGGAGATCTGCTACTACGAGCACTACGATTACCAGTTCCAGAACGGCTTCCGCCACACCAATCCGAAGATGTCTAAGCCGACTGTCGGAAGAGCTGTCACAACGAGCTTCGTCCCGATCCGTCTGGACCTCGAAGTGGCGATGAAGAAGCAGTGCAAGGACCAGGGATTCAAGGGCGATAGAGCTATGTATAACATCTGGGTCGTCGACAACCTCGTCGAACATGACGTCTGGGTCATCGACCTCTTCGATAAGTGCAAATACGGCACGATCATCGGCGGCAACCTCGGTACGACTATCAAGAGAAACACCAAGGACGGCGGCGCTGTCGTCTGGGGTGCTGTCAGAGACTTAGGTCAGCTGGCAGAGATGGAAGAGATCAATGTCTTCTACCGTGATACCGATCCGACACCGTTAAGAGATCATGTCATGATCTCCGTCAACGGACCGACCAGGATCGGCAATGCCGTATGTCTGCCGGGTGATGTCGTCTATGCCTGCGAAGCCGGTGTCTACTTCATCCCGCCGCATCTCGCCATGAGAGTCGTCGAACAGGGTGAAAAGACCAAGTGCAAGGATGCCTTCGGATTCCAGAGGATCAGAGAAGGCGTCTACAATGGCAAGCAGATCGATACCTTCCCTTGGCCGAAGGAAATGCTGGATGACCTGCAGAACTGGATCCAGAATGATCCAAACGGTGCTCCGTACCGTCATCTCAACTGGGATGTCGAATACGAAGAAGCCAGAACAGGCCTCTCCGCCTTCAACAAGCGTCACTGGGGCGATACGCAGATGGTACCGCTCAACGAAGTTGACAAGTACTACGAATAATTCCCCAACATATTTATACCCTTTAGAAAAGACGGCTTAAGAGCCGTCTTTTCGTTTATATAGATATTTATATCCTTACTTACATGATGTCATTGATGAGGTGTACGACTTCATCGATGATGGCATCCAGGAAGAGTTTTCCCTTTTCCTCCGTTGCCAGGGAAGGATCGCCATAGCTTCCTACGGTGATGTATTCATCCCAGGAGATCGGACGGTACTTGGCAGCTGCCGGTAATTCCGGGAAGTCCTTTTCGGCCTTGGAGAGGTCGACAAGATCCGGACGGACACATAACATCATGGATGTCTCCATCTCACCCGCATGGACGCAGTTGCACGGAATAGGGGATTCCAGGACACCCTTGAGTTCCTTGGAGAAGGTCTGGGTGTAGTACCAGACATTGTGCAGGTCGTGGGTGTTGACCAGTTCTCTGGCGACATCCTTCATGGCCTGGCCGTTTCCGTTGTGTCCGGCTAAAAGGAGAATGTTCTTCGCTCCGAAGCTCTCTAAGGATAAGATGATCTCTTTTAATACTGCTTTTAATGTGTCGTTGGACAGGGAGATGGATCCCGGGAACTTCCTGGCGCTCCATACCTGGCCATAGTTGATGTTCGGCATGACGATGGCATCGCATCTCTTTGCTGCTTCCATGGCCATGTGATGGCCTAATACATTGTCGGTATCTAAAGCCATATGATAGCCGTGCTGTTCACAGGAACCGGCCGTAACGATGACACACTTCGCTTCCTTGATCCTCTCTGCGAATTCAAGACGGGTCATGTCGCCGGCATAGATTTTTTTCATATAAATGGTCCTCCACTCCTCTTTACGATTCAAATATAGGGATTAATTTTCATTTTTGTCAACAAAATTTCTTAAAAAGTGGAATTATACGATAATATTATCATAAAATGATTGACTTTTATGAAACTGGGGAGAATAATGAGGTTGTCATTTTTAAGGAGGAACAAAAAATGCAACAGATCCTGTCCAGCATCTCTTCGAACCTGCTGACACAGCCTGCCTACATTATCGGTCTTCTGGTATTTGTAGGTATGCTCGCCTTAAAGAAGCCTGTCTATGAAGCTGTCGCTTCCATGGTCAAGGCTGTCGTAGGCTACTTCATTCTTTCCATCGGTTCCGGAGGCTTCACTTCCACCTTCCGTCCGATCGTCAACGCACTGGCTTCCAAGTTCAACATCACGGCCGCTCTGATCGATACGTACACACAGCAGGCCCAGATGAATGACCCGGCTGAAGGCTTCTTCGCCCACTATCCGGAAGCTATGGGCTACATCATGGTCGCCTTCGTCATCGCCATCGCTGTCAACTTCGTCTTAGTTGCCCTTGGCAAGCACACGAAGATCCGTACCCTGTTCACGACAGGACACATCATCCAGTCCTATCCGTTACTGTGGTTCTGGTTCATCGTCATCTTAAGACCGGAATCCTACAACATGGCTACAGCAGTCGTCTTAGGTATCTTCTGCGGCGTCTGGGCTTCTGTCGGTTCTAACCTTACCGTTGAAGCTACTCAGAAACTCACAGGCGGTGCTAACTTCGCTGTCGGTCACCAGGAAATGTTAGGTATCTGGCTCACCAGCAAGATCGCTCCGAAACTCGGCAAGGAAGAAGACAACTTCGAAAATCTCCAGATGCCGGGCTGGCTCTCCATCTTCTCCGATAATATCGTTTCTACTTCTATCCTGATGCTGATCTTCATGGGCATCGTCATGCTGATCATCGGTCCGGAAACCATGTCCCAGTTTGATACCAGCTACAAGGTAAGCACCTGGTACAGCCTCTATATCTTCAAGACATGCTTACACTTCGCTGTCTACATGAACATCCTGCTCTCCGGTGTCAGACTCTTCGTCGGTGAACTGACAAAGGCCTTCAGAGGCTTCTCCGACAAGCTCTTAAAGGGTTCCATGCCGGCTGTCGACTGCGCTGTCACTTACAGCTTCGTCCCGGCCAATGTCCCGGTCTTAGGCTTCGCCTTAGGTTTCATCGGTGAACTCATCGGTATCGGCATCCTCTTACTTGTCAAGGCTCCGATCCTGCTCTTACCGGCCTTCATCCCGTTATTCTTCGATAACGCTACCCTGGCCTGCTTCGCCAACAGATACGGCGGCAGAAAAGCAGCCATCATCCTGCCTCTTCTCAACGGTCTCTTCCAGGTCGCCATCTCCGAACTGATGCTTCTGTTCTTCCAGAGCAACGGCTTCGCTCTGTCCGCCTGGGGTGCCTTCTTCGATAACAACTCTCTGTTACCGGCATTACTGCTCGGTGTCAAGGCTTTAGGTCCTATCCCGTGGATGCTGATCCTCTCTGTCGTCCTTCTCGCTGTCACACAGCTCTACTACAGAAGAAACAAAGAACACTACTGGGATCACGTCGAAGAAGAAGACTGATCCTCATATCAAACAGTATTTAGAAAAGGAGAATATTCATTATGCTTAAAGTTTTAGTTGCCTGCGGAAACGGCATGGGCACCAGCATGCTGATCAAGAACAGAGCGGAAAAGACCTTCAAGAAGCTCGGTCTTGACGCTACCTTCGACCATTCCGGTCTTGATGAAGCCGCTGCCGCTGCTGCACAGTACGACCTCGTGTTCACACCGATGAACCTTGTGAAGCAGTTCGACCTGCCGAAGAGCTGCACGACCAAAATCATCGGCATGGTGAACGTCCTTTCCGAACAGGAAATGGTCGACAGACTCCGCGAGAACGGCGTCATCGACTAGTCCTCCGTCTTTCAGGGAAGAGAAGAAGTTTATCATACCCCTTTCTGATACCTGCTCTTCCTGTAAGAACGTCACAAAGCAGAGACACCCGTCTCTGCTTTTTGTTTTATGATAATATGATCTAAATATATGAAATTAGTTTCGAAAAATGCCCTTAAAACTAGTAAAATAGAATTATAGATGAAGAGTTCAAGAGAAGAAGTCCAGAAGAGGAGAGACAAGATCCTCGATTATATCATCAGTAAGGAAACAACGAGCATTGAAGATCTGGCGCTGTTTTTTTCTGTCTCCTCGATCACGATCAGAAGGGATATCGAAGAACTCAAGAATAATGGAATGGTGGAACTGAGGAACGGCATCATCACTGTCGATCCGAAGTACAAGAGCCA
>JAFOMB010000133.1 GCA_017419065.1 Erysipelotrichaceae bacterium
GGAACATCGAAGCCGTCGATGCCTACTATGAAGCGGAGTATCAGGGAAGCTTCGTGGGACCTACCGTCAACTGGATCAACAATCTCTCCCTGGCACTGGTCTCCGGTTTCGGGGCTGTCCTTTACCTGTATAACAGGATCACCTTGGGCAACATATCTACCTTCATCCTCTATTCCCGCAAGTTCTCAAGACCGATCTCGGAACTCGCCAATATCTTCGCGGAACTGCAGTCCGCTCTTTCCGCTGCGGAAAGAGTCTTCGCCCTGATCGATGAAGAGACAGAAGTCTCTGATGTCAGGAATCCTATCATACTGGAAGATGTCGAGGGAAGGGTGAAGTTTGAGGATGTCAGCTTCTCCTACCTTCCGGGAAAGGAAGTCCTGCATCATATCTCCTTAGAGGCCTATCCGGGCCACATGATCGCCATCGTCGGTCCTACCGGTGCCGGAAAGACTACCATCATCAATCTGCTGATGCGCTTCTATGATCCGGATTCCGGAGTGATCAGTGTAGACGGCCACCCGCTGACGGATATCAGCCGGGAATCCTTGCGGAGACAGTTCACGATGGTCTTGCAGGAGACGTGGCTGTTTGAGGGAAGCGTCTATGACAATGTCGCCTACGGCAGTGAGAATGCGACCAGGGAAGATGTCATCCGTGTCTGTAAGGAAGCCCATATCCACAACTTCATCATGTCGTTAAAGGACGGCTATGATACGATACTCACCGATGACGGTGTCTCGATATCCAAGGGACAGAAACAGCTGCTGACGATCGCCAGAGCCATGCTGTCGGATGCCCGCATCCTCATACTCGATGAAGCAACATCCAATGTCGACTCCCATACGGAGAAGCAGATCCAGAAGGCCATCCGCAAGCTCTGTCAGGACAGGACGACCTTCATCATCGCCCACCGTCTTTCCACGATACAGGAAGCCGATCACATCCTGGTATTGCAGAAGGGAAAGATCATCGAGGAAGGCAATCACGAACAGCTCCTGGAAAGAAAGGGCTTCTATGCTTCCTTATTCAATGCTCAATGGGAAAACGGGACCGTGTAACAGCGGTCCTTTTCTATATAGGGAAGTTGATAGAGGAAAATCATTCTTGATAAAATAGAAGTATGGAAAAAGAAAACAAGCCTGTCGAACAGACAGAGAAAAAAGAAAAGGCTTCTCTCTGGTCAAGAAGACCGAGAGCCGGATTCTTCCGGGGACTTTTATGGGGCTTCCTCATCGGTGTCGTCACTCTGTGGTGTCTGACGATGAAAGGCTGCGAACCGTTCAAGAAGATTCAGCAGGCCAAGGAAGACTTCGATGTGATGATCACGTCGCATTTCTTCTCCTATACAGCCATGGACTTTGAGAACGTCATTCTGCAGGAGGCAGAAGAACATAAAGAACTCGTAGTCATGGAACAGCCTCTGGAAGTCACGACAACTGTGACCAAGGCCGGACTTGGAAATCTGGAGATCTTCTCCAAGGCCAAGACGATCACCTATTTCGGGACCGGTGTCTTTACCGTCGATCTAAACAAGGTCGAAAAGACCGATATCACTGTCGATACCTATGGAAAGACTGTGACCGTGCGCATCCCGAAGCCGGCTTTACAGTATCTCAATGTCGATCTGGAGAAGACGCAGTTCGAGGATACCGAGAAGGGTTTCCTGGCCTTCGGTGACCTCGTGCTGACGATGGAACAGCAGCAGGAGATACAGCGCAGCATCGAATCCAAGATGAGAGAGACGCTCTCTCATGAAGACATTCAGGCCCAGGCGAGAGAATTCGCCACGATGAAGGTCTGGGAAGTCTTCCAGCCGCTCATCACCTCCGTTTCTTCTGACTACCGCGTCGTCGTGGAGTTCAAATAATGAAGAAACTGGCCGTCGTCATGCGGGAAATGAAAGGGAGTGGTCCTTTCGACCGCAAATACTATCTCGGGAAGGCATATTTGGACATGCTGGAAGACTGTGGCGCGTCTGTATGGCCTATCCTGAGTGAAAGAAACATCGAAGATGCCGTTGCTTTTTGCGACGGCCTTTTGATACCCGGAAGTCCCAATGACACCCATCCTTCCTACTATGGAGAGGAAGTCTTAGAGGGCAAGACGACCTATGAGGTCGATGAATACGCTCTGGACAAGGCGGCGATCAAAGCTTTTCTTGCGGCCGGAAAGAAGATCCTGGGGATCTGTGCCGGACTGCAGGAGCTCAATGTCTACTATGGAGGTTCTCTCTATCAGAAGATAGAAGGTCATTCCGAAGGCAGGCATCCTGTCTGTATCGATAAGGGAAGCCGTCTCTACGAAATCTATAATAAGGAAGAGATCACGGTCAATTCCTGGCACTCCCAGGCTGTCAAACGGCTCGGAGAAGGACTCAAAGTCACGGCATTATCCAGAGACGGTATCGTGGAAGCCTTTGAGAACGATCAGGTCCTGGCAGTGCAGTGGCATCCGGAAATGATCGATGACCGGGAATTCTTCGTGTATTTTCTGGAAAAGGTGTTATAATAAATTTGCATTTAGAGAAATAAAGGCAAATTTATGACTGAGAGAGAAAAACAGATATTGGAGATCATCCGGAAAGACCCGATGATCTCACATAATGAGATCGCCAGGATCCTGGATATTTCTTCAAATACTGTAGCTGTACACATTTCCCATCTTCTGAAAGAAGGGAATATTTTAGGAAAGGCCTATATTGTGAAAGATGACGACTATTTCGTCGGGATCGGTGCTGCCAATCTCGATCTCTATGGAAAGTCCGAGATCCCGATCCGGGAACACTACGATCATCCGAGCCATATCGAATCCTCTGTCGGCGGTGTCACCAGAAACATCCTCGACAATCTTTCGCGTTTAGGTGTCCGGACAAAGCTTCTGAGTGCGGTCGGAGATGACTACTTCGGAGAGATCATTCTCCATCAGTCTGAAAAACAGGGGATCGATACTTCCCTGGTCAAGAAGGTGAAGGGTTCTTCTTCCGGTATCTTCATGCAGGTACTGGATGAGAAGAACGACATGCATATGGCCTTATGCGATATGTCTGTCATCCACAATATCGATGTATCCTATCTGAAGGACAACGACAAAGTCCTGCAGAACGCCAAGGCGATTGCCTTTGACCCAAGCCTGCCGCCTTCCTCTGTGGAGTACCTCCTGGAGAATTACTCCCATAAGGCCCTCTTCTTAGATCCGGTCTCTGATCTCTATGCGGAGAGGATCGCTCCGTATGTCGACAGAGTCTTCGCAGTCAAGCCGAATACGACAGAGCTGGCAGCCATGACCGGCATGCCGACAGGCAATTTCAAGGAAGTCAAAAAGGCAGCGGCCAGTCTGATCGAAAGAGGCGTGAAGAGAGTATATGTCTCTCTGGGAAAAGACGGCTGTCTCTATATAGATAAAGACCGCTGTGTCCGCAGGAAATTCGCGGAAGAAAAGAAGATGGTCAATGCCTCCGGTGCCGGAGATGCCTTCTTTGCGGGTATCATCTACGGCTATATGGAAGACATGGGGATCGAAGAGACCCTCGATCATGCCCTGGCAGCAGGGATCCTCACGATACGTTCTCATCAGGTCATCAGTCCTGACATGAGTACGATAGAACTGGAAAATATTATAAAGGAGAATAAAAAATGAACCTGAAAGATTATCTGAGCATTACCCCGGAGATCGAAGAAGCGATCAGAGAGGGAAAACCGGTCGTCGCTCTGGAAAGCACGATCCTCTCCCATGGCATGCCATATCCGGAGAATGTTGATTTTGCCCACAAAGTAGAAGAAGTCATCCGTGCGGAAGGCGCCATCCCGGCTACGACTGCCATCATCGGCGGCAAGCTGAAAGTCGGTCTGACAGCGGAAGAGCTCGAGATCATGTGCAAGGCTGAAAACGTCGGCAAGATCTCCAGAAGAGATGTCGCTGTTTATCTGGCTACCGGAAGAACAGGCGCTACGACTGTTGCGACAACGATGCTGATCGCCTCCCTGGCAGGTGTCCGTTTCTTTGCGACAGGCGGTATCGGCGGTGTCCACAGAGGCGGAGAAGTCACGATGGATATCTCTGCTGACCTGCAGGAATTCGCCAACACACCGGTCGCTGTCATCACTGCCGGCTGCAAGCAGATCCTCGACATCGGCAGAACGCTGGAATACCTGGAGACATACGGTGTCCCGGTACTCGGCTTCAAGACAGACAAGTTCCCGGCCTTCTATTGCAAGGATTCCGGTTTCGGTGTTGACTATAAGCTCAACAGCGAAGAAGAAGCTGCCAGGATCTGCAAGACCAAGTGGGATCTCGGCTTAAAGGGCGGTGTCGTCATCGGCAATCCGATCCCGGATGAATATGCCCTGAACTTCGATGAGATGGAAGCTGTCATCAATGAAGCCCTCAAGATGGCTGATGAAAGACACATCCGCGGAAAGGCTATCACGCCGTACTTATTAGCGACGATCAAGGATCTGACACACGGTGTATCCTTTGCCTCCAACGTACAGCTGGCTTTAAACAACGCCCGTGTCGCAGCCCGTATCTCGAAAGCCTACTGCGAACTCGCATAAAAGATTAAATACAACAAGAAGGTCTTATCTAAGGCCTTTTTTATTTATGTGATGATGCAGGCGTATTATTGGCACATGTATAAAGATATAATGACTTTGATGATGATTGCATAAACTGTTGGTAAATAAACAGCATCAGACAATTGTGAGAAAAAAAGTATGAATAATTCAAAAACAAAAACAGCCCTTTCTATCATTCGGCAATTAAAGAAACGTGAAATCGCAGTTGATCAAATACCAGAAGATTTATATTATGATTCGGCAATAATTGCGGCTGAACGAGAGTTAAATCTCAGGAGGCTTGTTAGCTGCGGTTATGATGTCTTAAGAAATGTCTTTTTTGTTAATGAAGCTATAACCGTAAACGCGGATGACGAATGTAACGAAGATGAGGAATGGGATGAAGATGGGGAATCATGCAATATTGAGGAAACTACTTTTTTGACATTTGAAGATTATTACAAGTATCTGAATGGGAAAATATATGATAATGCATGCTACTATCAGTGCAATTTCAAAGCAGAGGATGTAGCTAAGTATAACCTGGATGTCGACAGAATGCTGTGCATGGATCATCTGAAAAACGAGACGATCGATAATTACTCAGAAGAGATATTTCCCGGTAGACAAGATCACGTTCTTCGCCAC
>JAFOMB010000134.1 GCA_017419065.1 Erysipelotrichaceae bacterium
AAACTGGAAACAGCTGTCCTTTCGACTTCCAGAGCTTTCCGGTACTCTGACAGGAAGCGGTCGAAGCCTTCCATCTCCTTAGGATCCGCCAGGACCGTCACGGTCTTCGCGCCGGCGAAGACCTTCTGATCGAGGTAGTCTTCCAGCGATTCGCCTTCTTCCTTCCAGAGGAGATAGGCGCTTAACAGCGCCATCCCGTACGGACCGCCTTCTCCGGCTGTCTCCATGACGCTGACCGGAGCCTTGATGGCCGCGGAAAGGATACGGGAACCGACGCCTTCCGTCTTGAAGAAACCGCCGTGTCCGTAGATCTTGTCGATCTCCACCTCTTCTTTGGCGAGGATGTCCATCCCGATCTTGAGGGTGGCCATCGCCGAGGAGAGATGGGTACGCATGAAATTGGTCAGGGTGAAGGAGGAATCCGGCTTGCGTAAGAAGAGCAGTCTTCCCTCATCGAAGTCGGTCACTCCTTCTCCGGAGTAGTAATTGACGCTCTGAAGACCGCCGCAGTCGGCGTCGCCCTTCAGCGCTTTCTCAAAGAGCTTCGTATAGAGCGTATTCGTATCGACATCTGTGCCGAAGAGTTTCAGTGTCTCATTCAGAAGTCTGATCCAGGCATTGATATCGGATGTGCAGTTGTTGCAATGGACCATGGCTACCGGCATTCCCGAAGGCGTCGTCACCATGTCGATCTCGCGGTGTCTTTGAAGTTTCTTATCCGTGACCACCATGGCGAAATCACTGGTCCCGGCTGAGACATTGCCGGTCCTGACCCGGACGGAATCCGTCGCGGTCATGCCGGTACCGGCATCTCCCTCGCACGGTGCTAACGGGATCCCGGCTTCGAGATCTCCCGTCGGATCGAGGAAGAGCGCCCCTTCTTTCGTGAGTCTTCCGGCTTCCTGTCCTGCCAGTCTGATCTCCGGTAAAAGCTTCAGAAGATCAAGACCGGTGAGTTCGTTGAACTTTCTCACCATCTCTTCGTCATAGCAGAGTTTCTTCGAATCGATCGGAAACATGCCCGAGGCTTCGCCGATGCCCATGACCCGTTCGCCGCTGAGCACTTCGTGAACATAGCCGGCGAGCGTAGTGATGTGATCGATGTCCTTCACGTGTTCTTCTTTATTCAGGATGGCCTGATAGAGGTGGGCGATGGACCATCTCTGCGGAATGTTGAAATCAAAGAGGTCGCTGAGCTTCTCCGCGGCTTCCTTGGTGATGGTATTGCGCCAGGTGCGGAACTCGCATAACTGCTTCCCCTCTTTATCAAAAGGCAGATAGCCGTGCATCATGCCGGAGATGCCGATGGCACCCGTTGCGTGAAGACTGACGCCGAGATTCCTCTTCACATCTTCCTTGAGGTCCCGGTAGCAGTCCTGCAGCCCCTCTTTCACTTCTTCGAGGGAATAGGTCCAGACGCCGTCGACCAGGCTGTTTTCCCAGGTATGACTTCCCTGGGCGAGGATCTCATGATCCTTTCCGATCAGGACCGCTTTGATGCGGGTGGAACCCAGTTCGATCCCGATGGCTGTATCCCGGAGGTTGGCCATACTATTTCAGCTTCCAGACCAGGTCGTTGACCAGAAGCTTGTCTTCCAGCCCTTCGACGGTCGTATCCTTGTCGATATGGACATATTCGATATCCATGATATTGGCGAAGTCTCTCATCATCTCCGCGTCGACATCATAGCTCAAGACGGTGTGATGGGCACCGCCGGCTGTGATCCAGCGTTCCACACCGGTCAAGAGATCCGGCATCGCCCGCCACATGACTCTGGCTACCGGCAGATTCGGCATATCCATGATCGGCTTGACCGCTTCGATGTCCTGGACGATCATTCTCATTCTTCCGCCCATGTCGATGAGGGAGACGACGATGCCCTTTCCGGCCTTGCCTTCAAAGACGAGTCTTGCCGGGTCCTTCTCGTTCATCCCGATACCCAGGTGATGGGTCTCGATGCGCGGTCTGTCAGCCGCGACAGACGGACAGACTTCCAGCATGTGGGCGCCTAAGGAGTATTCCCTGCCCTTTTCCAGATGATAGGTATAGTCTTCCATGAAGGCGGAAGCTCCGTTTTCCTTTTCGCCCATCTTCTTTAAGATGGCCGTCATGGCGCTGACTTTCCAGTCGCCCTCTGCCCCAAAGCCGTAGCCCAGAGACATCAGGTGCTGAGAGGCCAGACCCGGCAGCTGTTCCATCCCGTAGAGGTCCTGGAAGGTATTCGTGAAGGCTTTGCAGCCGTTCTTGTCCAGCATCCTCCTGATCGCGATCTCTTCTTTTGCCTGATAGCGGATCGCGTCTGTATTCTCTGTATTCACGTCATAGAGGGAGAGATACTCTTCCATCTGCTTGTCGATCTCTTCTTCCGTGACCTTGTTCATCTCTTTCACGAGGTCCCCGACAGCCCAGGAATTGACTTCCCAGCCCAGTTTCCTCTGTGCTTCGACCTTGTCGCCTTCGGTGACGGCAACGTCTCTCATATTATCGTTGAAACGCATGACCTTGAGGTGTCTCGAGAAGTCGACGCCGACGCAGACCTTCATCCACTTGGCCAGTTTCTTCGCGACTTCGTCGTCTTTCCAGTAGCCGGCGATGACTTTTCTCTTCAGGCGCAGTCTCGCCCCGATGAAGCCGTGTTCCCGGTCGCCGTGGGCGGCCTGGTTGAGGTTCATGAAATCCATGTCGATCTCTTCGTTCGGGATCTCAAGATTGTACTGCGTGGCAAAGTGGCAATACGGCTTCTGTAAGAGCTGCAGTCCCGTCAGCCACATCTTGGACGGCGAGAACGTATGGCACCAGGTCACGATGCCCAGACAGTCGTCATCGTAGTTAGCTTCCTTGATGACCTTGGTGATCTGATCAGACTTCTCCCCGGTGACTTTATAGACGAGCGGGTACGGCAGTTTTTTACTGAGTTCTTCCGCCATCTCCTTCGCTCTGGCAGCGACCGTATCCAGGACTTCCTGTCCGTACAGATCCTGACTGCCTACCACAAACCAGAATTCTTTCATGATCTATTCCTCCACTTTCACTTCTATTGTACAGTCTTCGCAGCGGACCGTCATGACGCCCGCTTCTTTCGCTTTCACGATCGCCAGCGCCTTTCCGTAGTACGTCGTGTATTCTCCGGTATGGACGTCTTCGATCGTTCTCGGGTTTGCGCTGCCGAAGGCCAGCAGTTCGCCGTTTTCCACTTCAACTTTCAGTTTGCGGTCGGCATTGACTTCCGTGATCCCGTCCGCGTCTTCGATGCGTACCGGAACATAGAGGATATCGCCCGCTTTGACGCAGTTCTCTTCCGGTCTCAGGACCGCTTTCAGTTCTCCCTTCGCGGAGACGAGTTCGTTCCGTCCGGTCTCTCTGCCGTCTCTGTCATAAGCGACGGCTTCCAGTTTTCCGGCTTCGTATTTCACTTTGAAGACGGCGCGTTTGTCCTTGAGAGCCTTCTTTCCGACTTTCTTTCCGTTGAGATAGAGCTCAGCCTTCGCGGCGTCCGCGAAGACTTCGACGACGGCCTTTCTTCCCTCGCAGCCCTTCCAGGACCAGGTCGGTAGACCGTTCGTACCTCTCCAGGCAGCCTTGAACACTTTCTGATCGTGATTGATCGGCTGAACGTCGATCAGCGGTTTTTCAGTGCTGTGCCATACGGCTCTTGTCCAGTCGGCTTCCGCGTTCGGATCGCCGAGGATATCGAAGGCACCGGTATCGGCCAGCCACCACGGATACGGCTTGGAGAAGCCGGCAGCGTCTTTCGTATAAGCCCAGGCACCGATGCCGTTTTCACCGATGTAGTCCCAGGCTGTCCACATGAAGTCGCCGCAGACATTATCCAGTTCCTCGACCATCTTCCAGTTCTTCGGGATGTCATACGGCATCGTCTCGGAACCGAAGATCAGTCTCTTCGGATGGAGTTTCTGATCGATCGCGTATCGGCCGGAGGCGTAGTTGTATCCGCAGAGATCGAGTTCATTGAGGGAAGGTGAACAGATCTCGTCGGCCTTCTTCCCGTTGGCGGCCTTGTTCATGCCGGAACCGACCATCGACACGATCATGTTGAACATCGTAGAGTTCATGCCGTTCATCTTGTTGGTATCCTGGTTCATACCGCCTTCTTCTTTATAGATGCCCTTGCCCTTGGAGGCATTGGTGATGATCATCAGGTTGAATCCGCCGGTGACCGGTCTGGTCTTATCCAGTTCGTGGAAGAGCTTCACCATTTCCCGGACATCGTCGATACCTCTCTGGACCGCCGGTTCCGATACTTCGTTGCCGATGGAGTAGAGGATGACGGACGGATGGTTGTAGTCTCTTTCGACCATCTTCCGGATGTCTTCCATGTGATGGTCTTCCCAATACGTGGCGTAGTCATACTTGTTTTTGTGATTGAACCACATGTCCCAGGTCTCATCCATCACATACATGCCCAGTTCATCACAGGCCTCCAGCATCGCTTCGCTGGTCGGATTGTGGGCGCTGCGGATAGCGTTGAATCCGGCTTCCTTCAGGATGCGGACTCTTCTGGCTTCGCTCTTTTTATATGTGGCAGCTCCCAGTAAGCCGTTATCGTGGTGGATACAGCCGCCCTTTAAGAGGACCTTCTTTCCGTTGACGTAGATCCCGTCGCTTCTCTTTTCGATCTGACGGACACCCAGGCGGATCTCCGCTTCGTCGTCTTTCAAAGATGCCTTTACAGTGTAGAGATACGGATGTTCAGCGTCCCAGAGTTTCGCGTTTGGAATGATGACTTCAACATCGTTTCCTTCTGCTTCTGCAACGGCATCTTCTCTATCGAGGATCGTCCATTTGACTGTTCCTGCCGTAGTCTTCGCGTGTAAGGCGATAAGGCCTTTTTCATAGTCAAGGGTCTCGGTCTTGATACCGTTTGGCAGGATGTGATCGCCGTCTGCTGTATACAGCGTGACATCACGGTAGATACCGGCACCGGAATACCAGCGGGAATCCGGCTGGTCCAGGTTATCGCATTCGACCTTCAGGATGTCCTCTTCTCTGACTTCTCCCAGTTCTACCGTAAACGGGATATAGCCGTAAGGTACATCTGCCTTTAGTTCATCATTGAGGTAGACTTTGGCGTTCTTATAGACGCCGTCAAAGTTTACATAGGCATGGGCAGAGGAGATTCCGATCTGTTTTGTATAGAGGTAATTCCCTGCCTGGAAGAAAGCCTGGGCATCTCCTGCCGGGGCATCTGCTGTACGGGCTGTGTGGAACATCTCATCTCTCGGCAGAGTGACAGGTCTTCCGTTGACGGTCCAGTTCTGATTGAAATTCTGTTTTTTCATTTTTTCTCCTTATATCCTTTCCGAAACAACTTTCTGTATCCTCAGAGGAAATCCTCTACTCGGTATCTTCTTGCGACGCTGGAATCGACGACACTGCGGATGATGTTGGCAGCAGCGCGTCTGAGGTCTTCGTGAGTGACTCTTCCCTCCTTCAGGCTTCCTCAGGATGGACAGAGCTTCCTCTCTGCTGAAAGAAAAGACTCTGTCGATGGAGGAGATCTCCACAGCACTCGGCTACAGTGATCTGCCCAGTTTCTACAGAGCCTTTAAGAAGTTCTACCGCATGACACCGCTGCAGTATCAG
>JAFOMB010000015.1 GCA_017419065.1 Erysipelotrichaceae bacterium
CACAAGAAAAGGCCATACACAAAAAGAAGGGATCGCTCCCTTCTTTCCGTAATGAATCGATTATTATCTTTTACTTCTTCACTACCACTGTATCCGATGGAGCCGAGAAGATATCTCTGGCAGAATCATCAGGGATCCTTGCTTCTCCACCGATAATGTAGCCGTTGGTGATGGAGTAGGAAGAACAGTAGTCTTTTAAAGATGCTTCCTTACCTGGTTTGGTAAGTAAGATAGGAGACTTCAGGGCATAGCCTAAAGGTCCTGCACATAAGCCGTCCGGATAGTCATCAGAGTAGGCGATGAGAGCTTTCTCAGGAGAAGAGAAGAACTTCTTCGCTATTTCAACAGAGGTCTCGTATCTGGTAGCGCCCTTGACTCTTTCCGGTGTACCATAGGTCTTCACTTCTTCCTCGATAGCAGCTGAGACAGCGCCGGTACCGCCGATGATGTAGAGCTTATTGGCAGTATGGGAAGCTAAGAATTCCTTCTGGCCATCCGTGAGAGTATTCTTCTTCGTATTGACTAATAACATCGGTCTTCCGGAAGCGGAAGCCGCTAAGGCATCGGCGAAGTTGTTGCCGGAGCAGACCAGGATATCCTCATTTGTGACACCGGCTTCATTCAGGATAGCCAGGTTGGTGAGATATCTGTCCTTACCGGAGAGTCTTACCACTTTCCCGTTGACGCCTTCCAAGGCTTCATCGGATACGGCAGCGGTTCCTCCTAAGACATAGACTGTTCCGCCTTCCTTCAGGTTTTCATTGATATAGGCATTGATATCCGCTGCCTTATTATCACTGGTTAATAGGATAGGAGCACTCTTCTTAGCGGCTAAGTAGCCTCCTCCCAGGGCATCGGCGAAGTTCTTACCGGTAGCTAAGATAACACTGTCGAACTTATCGACACCTAAGACTGCTTTCAGTTCATCGGCTGCCTTCATGGAAGTCAGGTATCTGTCCTTGCCGGAAAGACGTGTGAGAGTATAAGTCACCGGCGGCAGAGGAGCTTCCTTGATCTCGAAGCTTCCCTTGACGACTGTTACGTCGTAGTTGCCATTCTCGGTGTAGACCGCGTTCAGGACATCCTTGTAGACGCCTGCTTCTTCGGCTGTGTTCTCTCTGACGAAGCGTACGGTACCGAGGTCGCCTTCCTTGACTAAGCCGGTGATCGTGCCGCTGAAGGCCGGATCTGCTTCGCCTGCTGTCTTGGAAGCGTCATTGACCTTGATCGTGACAGCTTTCCTGGTGATCTTGAGACTTCCTTCTTCTGTCTTGATCTCGTAGTTCGGGTTCTCGCCGAGGGTGATCGTGATCCTGTATTCTCCGACATCTTCGCCTTCTTCTCTGGCGACAGTGTAGTTCAGCGTATCGCCTGTCTTCACACCTTCTGTCGTGACTTTGAGAGCCGGATCCGCTTCACCATAGACCTTTGTGAGATCTTCCGCAGTAAGGGTAGCAGCCTTCTTCGTGATGGTGAGCTTTCCGTTGGTTGGATTGACGTTGTAGTTCGGGATGCGCAGATTCGGATCAGTGAATCTGACAGTGTAGGTTCCGGCATCTTCGCCCTCTTCACGGGTGAAGGCCATGCCGGCTTCCTTCAGGACTTCCAGCATCTTCTCTGCCGTATCGTCGCCTTCCATATTCGTGATCGTAACGGTGTATTCCGGATCAGCGTCGCCGTAGACCTTCGTCGCATCGTCGATCTTGACCTTGAGTTCCGCATTGATGATCTCGAGGTAACCGTCAGTGACCTTGAAGGTGACTGTGAAGTTATTGTTGGTATTGTGGAACTTCTCTTTTGTGAGGCACATGTAATACCGCTCATCAGAAGCGTTTGTTCCCTTAGCAACAGCTTCGCCGTCCAGAGTGACATATTCTTCTTTATAGAGGTCGGAATCAGCCTTGAAGGTGTAGCCTTCGATCTTCTGTTCCTTACCGGTGTAGATGCGTTCGCCGCTGTTACCGGTGATCGTGACATTGACAGCTAACGGAGAGATGTCGTAAGTTCTGACGATCTCGCCGGTGTAGAGGCCCTTGCCGGTAACGGTGACGGTGACAGTGCCGACATTGACGAGGTTCCCTGTATAAGCCACTTCATAATCTGTGCCTTCTGTAAGGACATCGCCGGTCTCTGTATCGTGGGCAACGACTTTGGCCTTCTGTTCATTGCCGTTATAGGTCACATCGAGCGGAAGGTCTTCGATATCGAAGGACTTCTCTGTCGGAGCGATGATGACGTCTGCACGGTTTCTGATACGGATACGCGGGAAGTGATCGACATCCGGCCATGTATCATCATAGGAAGCCATACCTGTCGCTTCGATGGAAGCACCGACTGCCAGGTTCTTGACTTCATCTGTGGTAGTGATGTAGCCGTCGATGAAGACTCTGGCTATCTGGTTCTCATTGTCTTTGACCAGGATCGTCTGTACGAGTTCTTCTGCGTATTCAAAGCTTTCTACCGTACCCTTGATGGTAACGAGTTTACCTTCTGCGGAACGGTTGTTCAGATCAGTTGCGTTGATCTCTGTCGGTTCTACTGTTCCTTCGCCGATGACTTCGATAGAGGAGACCTGGAGTTCCGGTTCACCCTGATAGAAGTCTGTATAGCCGACGATATGGACCTTGTCACCGATCTTGAAGTTGCCGGAAACAGGGAATGCACAGATACCGGCTGTTTCATCCTGTACATAGATCGCATCGAAGAACGCGGTGTCCTTATCGTAGCCGGAAGCGTTGGATGTGACGACACCTTCAATGACGAAGACCAGTCCTTCTTCACCCAGTACCGAAGCATCTCTGACTTCCTTGATCGTAGATACACCGGCTTCCTTATCCAGGATATCCAGGTAGACATCGCTGGTGACCGTGATCTCTTTTTCACCGCACTTGATGACAGCGGTAACTGTCACGTTCGTGTGCTTTGCGACATCGAAGGAGCCGATATTCGCATCAACGGTGAGAGTGCCGTTTGCCGGGATGGTCTTCTGCGTCGTATCTGTTGCGTAGACCTTGCTGCCGCCGTCTGTATAGACGATGGAAGTGATCGTTGCCTGTTCATCTTCATGGTTGAAGAAGACCGTGTTCAGTGTGATATCTGTGTTGGTGTAGAGCGGTTCTTCTGCCGGGGCGATCTTTTCGATGCCCAGATCGAGAGCGCTGCCGAACCAGACAGGTGCTGTGACGATGAGATCACCGTCTGCCTGTGTGACTCTGACAAAGTAGTAAGTGTACTCGATCGGCAGTTCCGCTGTGACGTAGCCCTTTGCGAGTTCTTCCGCATCGTTCCAGGTATAGGCGACCGCACCGTTGTCGACGATGAGTTCGACCTTCTTCACGGAATCGCTGCTGTCCGGATCATACATCGTGATCTCCGGAATGAACTTCTCAGGCATGTTTTCTTCTGTGAAGACAGTACCCATCTGTTCGCCGTTGGCGAGGTAGGTCAGTTCAAAGTTCTTGTCTTCTGTCGCATAGACACGGAGAGCTCTGATCGCATCATAGATGCCTTCTTCGGAGAAGTTTTCAGCCAGGACGACGTCACGGGCGTCATTCGCGTTGCCCCAGCGTCCCTTGTGGTTATCCTGGTTGTTGGTAGGAGCTAAATGCCAGCCTCTGTCGAGGGCCAGTGTGTACTGTTCATAGCTCGGGTAGTAGCCGCCGGCACCGATCTGGCCTTCGCCGTTTCCGACTTCGACCAGGAACATCCTCGCGTCTGTCGCTTCGTTCCAGTAAGCGAAGTTCGAGAAGTTGCCGAAGGTAGTACCCGGGTGGTTGAACTGGTGTAAGGAGGTGCCGTCATCTTTGCTGATAGTCTCATAGTAGAGTTTCATGCCGGCATCGCTTGTCTTATTGTTGAGAGCCGCGTTGTTTCTGGAGACCAGACCCTTGGTGTTATAGGAGTTGATATGTCCCGGACCGCCGGACCAGGTCATTTCATAACCGGCGATGGCGATCAGGTCTGTATGACTTGCGTTGAAGTCTGCAGCCTTGCCTTTGTATTCTTCCCATTCCGCTCTCGATGCCGGTGTCATGAGGTCAGGATCATTCATGGCATCTGCCGGGTTGGCAGCTGTTTCCGCGTCGAAGTAGTTTGAGTGATCTGTGAAGGCGACGAAGTCGATATTCGCGCTTTCCGGTAAGGAAGCGATGTATTCCAGGGCGGAATCAAGAGTACCGGCACCATCGGAATACGTCGTATGGGAGTGCAGCTGACCGAAGTAGAGCTGGAAGTCGGAAGTACCGACCGTGAATGTCCAGTACTGTTCTTCAGAGACACCGTCTGCACGGGTACATCTCATGTAGACTGTCGTTCTTCCCAGCGGCATGTCTTCTGCAGAGGTATAGGAGAGGACACCGTTTTCCCAGACAGCTTCCACTTCTTCATCATTGACTCTCATCAGGAATTCCGGCGCATCGCCGACATTGCCGACTTTGGCCGAGATCACCGGACGGACATCTTCACCCGTCTGGGAGTTCGGAGCCGGTGTGAGGTTTGCGAAGAATGGCGCATCGATGATCTCGATGGTCTTGGAACCACTGTAGGAGATACCATAGGAGTTCGTCACATCAACGAGGATCTTGAAGGATGTCGGTTTCTCATCTCCGTCGATATCTGCGGCTGCCAGATCGAAGGTATAGCCCTTCTTATCGCTGGTGACTTCATAGTCTTCGACATTTACGACTCTGTCGCCTACCTGGTAGCTGATCTTGATATCCGTGATATCTTCTGCCAGATCATCAAGCGCAACAGAGACGTGGAAGTCTTCTTCCAGGTGACGCATATTGGCGCAATTGAAGACAACTGAAGGATCCTGGACCGTGTCATCATAGACCTTGACATCATCTCCGACTTTATAGAACTGGAAGATGAAGATCGAATGATCAGCGGCCTTGAAGGTCCATCCGGAGAAGACACTGGAATAGTATTCGATACAGACATTGGATCCGTTATAGGCGGCATCCTTGTTGAAGACGACATAGCCGTCATATGCCGGTGTATCTTTATAGACTTCTCCGATCGGTTTGATATACCACTTCGCATTCTCCGGCAGCTTGCCGTTTTCATCCTTTGTGACAAAGATCAGTTCTTCCTGTTCGTTGGAAGCCATGTACTGACCGTTGACTTCAAAGGAGTAGTAGCGTCCCATCGTATCAATCTTGAAGAC
>JAFOMB010000135.1 GCA_017419065.1 Erysipelotrichaceae bacterium
ATACCGAAGATAGCTGCAGCAGCGATACAAGGGAGATTCATACCGAAGAACGGGACCGTTCCGCCAAAGGCGAACTGGCCGCCGATACCGATGATGCAGACGAGAGCGATGACGGCGATGTTCTTGGAGTCGAACATGGAGACACCCTTGTCGATCAGGATGGCGATACCCTGAGCAGCGATAGCACCGAAGCAATAGACTTCAATTCCGCCGATGACTGCGAGCGGGATACCGTAGATGACCTTGATCAGCGGCGTGAAGCAGGCGACGATCATGGCGATGATGGAAGCGACGATCAGGACCGGGACAGAGAAGACTCTCGTGATAGCCATTGTGGAGATGTTTTCACCGTAGTTGGTTCCTGCAGGACCGCCGACGAAGCCGGAGATCATGTCGCAGAGACCGTCACCGATGAGGTTGTCGCCTAATAAGGAGACCATGTCATGTCTCGGCTTGCCTTTTTCCTTGGCTACGTCATTGATGTAGATATCCAGCTGATAGATGTGGGCGGTGGATTCCGGGATCGTAGCGATGGCGATCGGCATGATGCCGATGAGAGCTGTTAAGGAGAACTTCGGAAGTGTGAAGGCCGGTAAGGCGAAGAAGGAGCCGTCTCCCAGTTTGAAGGAGGAAGCTGCCAGCGCTTCAGCCGGAACACTTCTGAAGAGGTTGATGCCGCCGGCGAAGTTGATGACTGCCGCAACAGCACAGCCGGTGAGGACACCTAAGAGTAACGGGAGCTGAGACATCAGTCCCTTGAGATAACGGGAGTATAAGCAGGTGGATAAGAAGGTCACAAGACCGACGACCAGCCAGGCAGTGGCGACCGGAGATCCCTGTGTGACATCTAAGCCGTTGATGTTTCCGCCGATACCTAAGAAGTCATTCATGGCACTTCCGGCCAGGGTAAGACCGATGACCATGGATACGGAACCGGTGATGGAAGCCGGCAGGAATTTTTCAACTTTGTCAGCACCGAACTTCTTGACGATCAGGCCGGCAGCGATGGAGACGAAACCGGACATGATGATACCGAACTGGGCTTTGGAGATCAGTTCCGGCGGTAAGATACCGGTAGCCTGCCAGGAGGCGATCTGATCTGCCGTACCTTCTGCCATGGCCATAGCCGAGACAGCAGAGAGGTAAGCGAAGCTGGAACCGTAGTATAACGGGATCCTTCTCTTTGTGATGAAGGTGAAGCAGAGTGTTGCGAGACCGGATGCGAAGATCGTAGTAGAGACCTGGAAACCGGTGATCAGAGCGACCGTGATGGTTGCCGGGAACATGACGATGACCTGCTGCAGAGCATACAGGAGCAGTTTCCCGAATTCCGGTGTTTCCTCCGGCAGATAGCCGACGACTTTTTTAGCTTTTGCTGACATAGTTAATCCCCCTTGTCATTTCTCTAATATAACAACATCCTCTTCTCCATCTGTTTCTTTCAGACGGACAGCGACGACTTCACTTTTGGAAGTCGGAATGTTCTTACCGACAAAGTTCGCTTTGATCGGCAGCTCCGAGTGACCTCTGTCAATGAGTTCACAGAGCTGTATCTTGGCAGGTCTTCCCAGTTCCACCAGCGCGTCAAGGGCAGCTCTCACCGTTCTGCCGGTGTAGATGACATCGTCTACCAGCACCACGATCTTTCCTTCGATCTCAAACGGGACTCTGGTCTCGGACAGGACCGGATCCACGTTGATCTTGGAGAGATCATCACGGTACATGGTGATATCGAGTTCTCCGACCGGTACTCTGACTCCCTCGATCTTCAGGATGTTTTCAGAGATCCTCTGAGCCAGAGGGATGCCCCTGGTCTTGATGCCGATCAGGCACATATTCTCCACGCCCCCGTTCTTCTCAATGATCTGATGGGAGAGACGGATCAGCGTCCTCTCAATGTCTTCGCTTTTCATGACTCTTGCTTTGATGTTCATAGTGACCTCGTACCTAGAAAAAAGGGCAGGCGTGATCCGACCTGTCCCTTGACTTGCATAAAAAACATAAAGCTGTCCAGAACTTGTCGGCATCACAGTACCGTCTTCTAAGTTACTGCTATTATATAACCACAATTCCGGGATCAGTTCAAGAGAAAACTGGATGAAAATGCATGTCATTTTATACAATGGAATAGATGAAAAAACAGTATCAGAACACAGTCTTCTTTCTTTCAGCGACCGCTGTCATGACAATGATCCTGATCGAAAGATTGTTATCTCCGGGCTACTGGATCAAGAGTCTTCTCAAGATCCTGGTCTTTTCTCTGCCGGTGATCCTGGTATCTCTTATATATAAAAGAAAGATCAAAGATGTCCTCTTTATCAGAAAGATAGGGATAAACAGAAAGACGCTTCTTTTCCTGCTTCTCTTCTATCTTCTGGTCATCCTGGGCTATCTTCTGATCAAAGACATGATCGATCTCACTTCTATCAGAGAATCTTTGCTGAATAAGGAAGGCGTGAATGAGAAGAACTTCTATCTCGTCTTCTCCTATATCATCCTGGTCAATTCCTTTCTGGAAGAGGCCTTCTTCAGGGCCTTCCTCTTCGGCAGTCTGAGACAGAGGAATGTCCTGTTCGGACATATCGTCTCCTCTTTATTGTTTTCTGTCTATCATATCGGCATCATGGCTTCCTGGTTCTCTCCGGGGATCTTCCTCCTGTTTCTCGCAGGACTTGTGTTAGCCGGTGTCTTTCTGAACCTCCTCTTTGAAAGAGGGGAGAGCGTCTTCTCCTCCTGGATCTTCCATGCGTGTGCCAACCTCGCCATCAATACCATCGCTTCCTTCATGATCCTCATGATATGATGGAACGGTATGAGCGAGATCATCTGGGGAAATATCGTCACCTTCATCGCCACTGTTCTGATGTCCTGCAGCGGCACAAGAGATTCCAAGAGGACCATCCTCCTGATACAGGAGATGGCCATGGCCTGTTTTGTCTTATCCGGGATCCTTCTTCAGGGCTACAGCGGTGTCGTGCAGAATATCGTCGGGATGATCCGCAATATCACTGTCCTGTACTGGCCGGGAAACACCGTGATAGGCTGGGGACTCGTTTTATCCGGCATCGTCTTCGGGATCCTCTTCAACAACCGCGGCATTATCGGACTCTTCCCGGTGGTCTGCAGCGTTCCCTTTGCGGTCATGGTGGTATTGAAGAATGAAGATCCGGTACCTCTGAAGTCCACGATGATCATCTCTTCCTTAGGCTATGCCGTCTATGCCGTCGTCAACAATAACCTCGTCGGCATCATCACCAATACGATCACCGCGATGATCACCGGGATATCCCTATACAGGGACATCCAAAAGAAAAAGACATGTCTCCATGTCTAGTTCAGTATCTCACTCAGGAGGGGCCAGAGCTCCTCTTTTGTTTCATAAGAATAGATGTGATAGTAGGGATCGCCTTTGATCATGGCTGAGAGCTCGCAAAGACTCTTCCGGTAGAAGACATAGACGGGCTTTCCCAGCTTCTCCGCATAGGCCAGTTCATAGCCGACACCCAGGGACGGTCTCGTGCATTCCGCGATCACCAGGTCGCATTCCTTCAGCCATCCGGTATCCTGGAGATAGATCTTCTCATCCCGTCCTTCGCCTTCGATGGCGTTAAGGGAGAGGTCTCCGACGTGTTCTGTCAGGACGGTATCGGTCTTCTTGATGAAGGCGATGATCTCCCGGTAGAGACCTTCATCTTCTCTTCCAACCCGGATACTGCCCGCAAAGTATACTTTCTTCTTCATGACTGTCTCTTGCTCAGCTGATAGATCAGTAAGCGGTGGGCATCTTCCAGGATCTTCTTAGTGTCCGGGAAGCTGAGTTTCTCATAGGCCTTGATGAAAGGCAGGATGAGGATCTCCTCGACTTCTCCTTCCTGAGGCTTCGGTTCTCCCTTCTTATAGAAGGACAGGAAATAGTGGACTTCCTTTCCGATCCCGTTAGGCATCGTATAGGAGGACACCTTCTTGAAGCCCGGCAGGATCTTCACTTCGATCCCGGCTTCTTCTCTGATCTCCCGGAGAGCGGTCTCTTCCAGAGATTCTCCTGCTTCCTGATGTCCCTTCGGGAAGCCGTAGTTCCCGTGACGGTCCTTGATGATGAGATAGTAGACCATCTTCTCTTTGATGGTACAGATAACAGCGCCGGCACTGACTTCTGGCATGACGATCTCCTTTCGCTGAAACAGAGTTCTACAGTAGACAATATATCACCTTTTTAAGAGGAAGGATAGGTTTAGCACTCTAATCATTAGAATACTAGCACTTTACACTTGACAGTGCTAAATGTTGTGCTACACTATAGATGAAGGATGAAAGAGATCATCCTGAGATATGAACATTCAAAGGAGGAAATGACTATGAAATACATGCCTAAGAGATACGATTTATTTGATGATATGTTTGGAGATTTCTTCAAACCGATGAACATCGACAATGTGATGCGTACCGATGTCCATGAAAAAGACGGCTACTACCACTTCGATATCGAATTACCTGGATATAAGAAAGAAGATGTCAATATGGAGCTGGTAGACGGCTATCTGAATATCAAGGCTGTCCACAATATGACTGATGAAGAAAAGGATGCCAAGGGCAATCTGATCCGTTCTGAAAGACATTACGGTTCCTGCTCGAGAAGCTTCTATGTCGGCGACAACATCAAGGCCGAAGACATCAAGGCGAAATACGAGAACGGTATCCTGAATATCGTCCTGCCTTCTGTGGAACAGAAGCGCATCGAAACAGCACAGACTGTCACGATCGAATAATCAGAAAAGGGTTGGCTAACTAATAAAATCGGATTGCTGTGCTATACAGCAATCCGATTTTATCTTATAGGGTTGACAGAGACGAAAAAAGCCTTTACGGTTTCAGCCGCGAGAGTTACAGACCTTTCTTTACATGCAGCCAATAGGAATAAATGCAAGGCACAAGTACCATTATCAGTATTATGCCGATTAACCATTCAGCCGGAATAATCCGTGTCAGGCAAGCAATTATTATCAATATCCCGCAGATCATCCACAGATATCCAGCAAGACGGTGTGTCCGATTCCAGTTTTCCTCATTTGCAAGTGTCCAGGGAATCTTTATGCCGATAGTGTAGTTCTGCCTTGCTTTTGGCAGGTAATTCCCGATTATCACAAACAGCATACCCAGCACCAGTTCCATGTAGAAGGTGATGTTCATCTGATATCCCAGATTAACCGGATATTGTATAGCTGCAACAATAAGCGAAATCACTGGTACAATCCACAAAACAAGCGTGAACATTTTAGGGCTGATATTCTGTTTCCTCGGGTCGCGAGCCGTCACAAAAGCTCCAAGCCAAAGCACAGCCAGAAGGAAAGCAGGTATGCCAAACACAGCAAATGCCTTACTACTAAATCCGTTGGCCTCATTATTTGTTCCAAAGTGTGTCGCCATCACATCTGGCAGACGATTCCAATAGATAACACCAATCAGTACAGGAAGAATCGTCACGATACTTGTGATGATCAAAGTTTTTCTATTTGCTTTCAGCATCTGAATCGCCTCCTTTAAGTTGTGAGATCCACAGCATGATCTCTTCGAGTACAGATGTGTTCAACTGATAGTATATAAAGTTCTTTTCCCTGCTCTCAAAAATGAGGTCTGCCTGCTTTAGAATCTTGAGATGATACGAGATCGTTGCGCCTGTCATCTCAAAGTGAGATCCAATGTCTCCGGCGGAAAGAGGGCCCTTTTTTAACAATTCAAGGATCTGTCGTCGCACTGGATCTGATAATGCTTTGAATGTCTCAGCAAATGCCATTCTGATCCTCCTTCCCAAAAAAATCTATTTAGATATTTTTCTAAATAGATTCTACACCTTCCGCATGCTGCAGTCAAGGGGTATTTAGAGAAATTTCTAAATTCCCCTTGATCTCAGGCTTTTTGAGGTCCCTTTCACACCTTATGTGATAGGAGGCGGACGGTCTCGACAGTAAAGTGGTGAAACAGGAAACGGCATGACCCGAAGATCATGCTATTTCCAGAAAACTATAAAACTGTCTTACGAGCTCCGGCCTAAACACTCAGACGGTCATTTTCTATCTACTGTATTGGTCAATTGCTTTTGCAAGAGCATTAATTTCTTTTTTTGACATCCTGCTCAGCATATCAGTGTATTGCTGCTTGGCAAGCCCTTCTGATACTGATACCATCTGACATATGAGCATGATGAGCTGACGAAAAAGCCGATCCGTGATGCTTCCGGGAGAATGATCGAGCGTGATAATTATCTGATCGACGGGATCAACTGTTCACCTGATACCTATGGCAGAGAGTGTGCTGCAGTAAACAGAAGAGGAACGGAAAGTTCCTCTTTTTTCATGCATAATAAAAACGCTTCAAGGGAAGCGCTTTTCTATACTCTTTTGGCGATCCTTCTTCCCACAAAGAAGGAACAGACACCCCACAGAAGAATGAACAGGATGGAATGAAGATGCGGGAATATTTCCGGGATGATGCCGGTCAGTCCGAAGTAGAGCGGATGCATCGCGAACTTCAGGAAGACAGCGATCAGTGTCAGGTTCTGGGTGAAGTCATCTACGACACAGATGCCGATGATGAAGGCCAGGATGACATTCAGGAAGAGATAGACGACATCGTGGGAGTCGTCCCAGATCTCCATGAAGACAAAGTAACCCAGGTAGAGGAAGTAGATGATGCGGGCGATGATGCCGCCTTCATCGACTTCGTGCTGGAGATAGTAGAAAAACAGGATCGCGTAGAGGACGATCAGTCCGAGAAACATCAGGTGCTTATTCAGGTTCTTTTTCATAGTTTATTTCTTTACATAGGCGATCGCACAGGCATTGGCACCGATGTGCGCACCGACGGTAGCCCCTACCGGGATCAGGTCCTCATCAAGTATATCATATCCTGCCTCTTTGAGCTTGGCAGCCAGTTTATAGGCATTCTCCTTGATCTGGGTATACATGACATAGATCGGGTACTTCGGATCCGGCGGATCGATCGACAGACGTTCAACGATGTATTTCATGGCCTTATTGAGACCGATGTGCTTGGAGACGATCTCGGCCTTTCCCTGGGAACCGGCACTGCAGTGCATGATCGGCTTGATATGTCCCAGCTGGGCGATGTAGTAGGCCACATTGGAAAGCCTGCCGTTCTTGTATAAGTACTCTAAGGTATCCATCGCGGTATAGATCTCGGTCCTCTGCTTGAGTTCCTCCATCGCCTCTGCGATCTCTTTTCCGCTCTTTCCTTCATCTCTGAGACGTACCGCTTCTTCTACCAGAAGTCTCTGTCCTCCGGTACAGGTCAGCGTATCGATGATATAGATGCCGTCATAGTCTACGATATTCTTTACCGACATGGCTGTCTGATAGTCACCGGATAAGCCTGTAGATAGAGGAAGATAGACGACCTCATCGTGATTGGCCTTGGCTTCTTCAAAAAGCTTCTCGAATAAAGCCGGGGAAGGCTGGGAAGTCTTCGGGAAGTTCGGGTCTGTCTTTAAACGTTCAAAAAATTCATCTTTTGTGATCGAGATATTCTCGAGGAAGTGGTTTTCTCCGAAATATACCGACATAGGCATATAGGCGACATTCATCTTCTTCAGTTCTTCCATCTCAAAATCCGCAGCGGAATCTGTCGCAATAATTACCATATTTGTCACCTCCAAGCACTATTTTAACACGCTTTCCCAAAGATATTAAAAGACCGCACCCGCGGTCTTTTAATGTTCATTATTTAAAAGGGGATAGATGGGCAAGGCTCTTCCTACCTTGCATCTTCATGATACTGAAACAGTATTTCAGAAATATGTTGGAATTAAGGGAAATTATGTGATTACTCTGTCCGTAAGGCAATGACCGGATCCTTCTTCGCGGCTGACTTGGAAGGAATGAATCCCGCGATGATCGTCAGGATGACGGAGATGATGATCAGGGTGATGGCGCCTTCTCTCGGAAGTACGGCGTTGATGTCGTAGTTGCCGGTGAGAGAGTGGATCAGGGAGTTGATCGGGAAGAGGGCCAGCCAGGACACGAGGATGCCTAGGACACCGGATAAGAGGCCGATGATGAAGGTCTCTGCGTTGAAGATGGAGGAGACGTTCCTCTTGGAGGCACCCATGGCACGCAGGATCCCTATCTCCTTAGTTCTCTCCATGACTGAGATCAGGGTGATGACGGCGATCATGATGGAGGAGACGATGAGGGAGATCGAGACGAAGGCGATCAGGACATAGGAGACGGAATCGACGATGGTCTTGACGGAAGACATCAGGATCCCGGTGATATCGGTGTAGTGGATCTCCTGTTCCTCTTCAGCGTTCTGGTTGTATTCCTTCAGGAAGTCTAAGAAGTTCTCCTTCGCTTCAAAGTCGCGGAAGTAGAAGGAGATGGATGTCGGAGATTCCCTGTCCTGGTAGCCCAGGGAGAGGAGATTGGACTTGTAGGACTTCTCGCCTGCCGGATCCATCATGGCTTCCATGAGACGCTGCAGTTCCTCCTGATCGAGATTGAAGGTAAAGGCCCTGGAGAAGGCTTCGGAATCAAAGGTGAAGAGGTCTTTCTGCGAGAAGATCTGGGCCATCGGCTCCATCGTCCTGGCGACGGCTTCCCCGATCCCGGCAGCGATCATCATCGTCGTATATTGGGAGACGATATCCGTGGACTGTTTATAGAGGGATTCCTGGATGGCCGGATCCGCTATGGCTGCCAGGACCAGAGCCCTCTGATCGATCGTGGACAGGAGTTCCGCAGAGACGTTCCTTTCCCCGCTGTTTAACGCAAGAACCGTCTCTACATACTTTCCGAAGACCTTTTCCACGACATCCCTGCTCAGCGTCGACAGCATGGCCGGATCGACATAGGCGAATTCGGAAGGAAGCTGGGAAGCGAGTTCTTTCAGGACATTATTGAAGAAGTTGTCCTTATAAGTCTGAAGAGTGTCATCCTCAAAGGAGATGACCTGGTCTTTGCGAAAGACAGTGTCATTGAGGGTGACGTATTCATCATCCTTCCCCTCCGGGATCTGACATCCTTTGAGAGGATCGTTTTCATCCACGTAGATCTCGCAGGCGATTCCATTCACAGCCGAAGATTTCGGATAGTTCTGTATCATCAGCTGGGACAGCGTCGTATCGAGACCGAGAACAGCTGTCAGGATATCTGAAGAGTTGTCCATGATGGAATCAGCTGTCTTCCGGGAGATGGCCATGATGAGCTTCGCGGAGTCTTCTTCCGACATCTGGGTATTCGCCGGAAGGTTGAAACGGAAGGCATTCCGGATGGCGTTCTGGTCGACAGAGATCATGTCCTGGAAGTCGAGAGTCTTCTTTTCCTCTTCCTCCTGTTCATCGAATCTCTTTCCGGAGAAGACGTCGATCTCCGGTTCCCGCATCTGCTTTCTGACGATGTAGGAAGAGGAGGCCTCTTCGATCACGTGATCCGTGAGTTCCTTGAGATAGACGACGCCCGGGGAAAGAGCCATGGTAGAGGAATTCTCTTTGGCACAGACGATCCCGGTGACATAGAGTCTTTCGGAGACCAGATAGGTCTTCTCCATATAGGCGGTATCGGAAGTCATGTCTTCATAGACATCATAGGAAGGATTGTAGTGGTATAAGTCAGTGGCGTCGATGAGACGCAGGTCGAGGTTCAGAAGGTCATCATAGGTGAACTCCCTGGCGTTGTCCTTCTTCTCCACGGTCTCTCCGGCCATGAGCTTGGATATCATCTCCTTCATCTCTGCGGTATCCCGGAGTCCTAAGGAGTAGACCAGGAGGTCGGAGATGGAATTCGGTTCGGAGAGGACGACGATCACTTCGTTGTATTTTTCAGGCCAGCGGCCTTTCAGGACATCATACTGGTCCTTGACGGAATCTTCGATCTCCGCTGCCTCGGAGAAGATCCCTCTTCCGGAAGAATAGGAAGTCAGGAAGGAGGAAGCGGAATTGGAGTAGATCGAGGACATCATCGAACTCGGATTGATCTGGACGATCTTATCCGCCGCATCGATGGTGTAGATCAGAGGAGAGACCGAATAGGTATAGCGGGTCAGGTAGACATTCTCAGAGACTTCCTCTTCGTGTTCATCGAGGTATCTCCTGAAGGAAGGGATGTCGTTGGAACCCACGGAAGAAAACATCGAGGTGATGTACTGCTTCTCCTGCAGGATCTCAGTACCGTCCCGGTTTTCTTCATCTGTTGACACCATGGACAGGATCATGGAGGAGGCATCCGCTGTCTCCGAAGTGATCGTTAAAGGATAGGAAGAGAGCGTGTCTTCCTGGATCTTGTCGATGTAGTTCTGGAAACCGGTGGAAAGCGACAGGATGAGGGCAATACCGATGATGCCGATAGAGCCCGCAAAGGCTGTCAGGATGGTCCGTCCCTTCTTGGTGAGAAGGTTGTTGAAGGAAAGGGAAAGGGCCGTCAGGAAGGACATATGGGCCTTGCCCATCTTCTTTTCCAGAGGTTCCGCTTCGATATTGGAAGGAATGAAAGGATCGGAGTCATCCGTGATCTTCCCGTCCCGGAGTCTTACGATACGCGTCGCGTACTGCTGCGCCAGTTCCGGGTTGTGGGTGACCATGACCACGAGACGGTCTTCCGCCACTTCCTTCAGAAGGTCCATGACCTGGATGGATGTCTGGGTATCCAGGGCACCTGTCGGCTCATCTGCCAGCAATATATCCGGATCATTGACGAGAGCTCTGGCAATGGCCACTCTCTGCATCTGTCCTCCGGACATCTGGTTCGGCTTCTTGTGGGCCTGTTCCTTCAGCCCGACTTTTTCCAAGGCATCCAGCGCTCTTTTTCTTCTCTCCGCTCTGCCGATCCCGCTGATCGTGAGGGCCAGTTCAACATTGGATAAGACACTCTGATGAGGGATCAGGTTATAGGACTGGAAGACAAAGCCGATCGTGTGATTGCGGTACGCATCCCAGTCTCTGTCCTTATAGTTCTTTGTCGAGATCCCGTTGATGATGAGATCGCCCTCATCGTATCTGTCCAGGCCCCCGATGATATTGAGAAGGGTGGTCTTTCCGGAACCGGAAGGTCCTAAGATCGCCACGAATTCATTGTCCCGGAGATTCAAAGAGACATCATTCAAAGCGATCTGCACGAGATCGCCTGTTTTATATTTTTTCTTTATATTCTTTATTTGGAGCATGGTTTCATTCTATAAAGAAAATAGTTCGGATACAAGACTATTGACTCTTATGATACGAGAGAACTTTTCTACACATGATGAGTTTTGTTTTACAATGAAAGTATGCCGAAAGTACTGATGATCATCAATCCGAATTCCGGAAAGGCCAACTCCAAGAACAGGATCCTGCAGGCGCAGAATGTCTTCTCTGCCCATGGCTATGACCTGAGTGTCTATTTCACCCAGAAGCAGATGGACGGCTACCGCTATGTGACAGAGCACGGAGAAGATTATGATATCGTCTGCTGTGTTGGCGGAGACGGCACGATCAATGAAGTGACCAATGCCTGTATGTCCCTGAAGAAGAAGCCGCAGATCGGCTACTTCCCGAGCGGGACGATGAATGACTTCGGTACGAACTTCTCTCTTACCAACAACTATGAGGATGTCGCGGAACGCATCTGCCAGAACAATCCCCGCAGCTTTGACCTGGGACTTTTAGAAGACAGATACTTCAACTATGTCGCCGGTTTCGGTGCCTTTACCGCTGTCTCCTATAAGACGAAAAGAGAATCGAAAGAGACGCTGGGCACTCTGGCTTACCTCATTGAAGGGATCAACTCCCTCCCGTCCATCCACAATATCCATACTTCTGTCCGCATCGGCAGGAAGAAGGAAGAACTGGAAGCGTTATTCGGTCTTGTCTTCAACGGGAACCGGGTAGCCGGTATGGAAGTCTTCAATAAGAAACAGGCTCTCAATGACGGAAAGATGAATGTCCTGCTGGTAGAAGCTGTCCCGAATATCTTTGAAGCGGGAAACTACCTGGCTCTGCTGTCGCAGACCGACAATAAATATCTGCACTGGTACCGGGGATCCGATATCGAGTTCTCTTTTCAGGAGGACATCATGTGGACCCTGGACGGTGAGGAATACAAAGGTACAGACCGTGCCCGTATCACGGTCATCAAAGATGCCCTGGAGATGCTTTGTTAGGATGAATGTCTACGATTTCGACAAGACGATCTATCAGAATGACTCTTCTGCCGATCTGCTGCTGTGGTGCATGAAGAAGAAGCCGCATCTCTTCTTCTCCTGGTTCCCGAAGGCGGTGAAGGGATCTTTTGATCACTACATCCGCAAGAAGGACAAGGAGTCCATGAAGGAAAAGCTCTTCTCGCTGCTGGCATCCTTCCCGGAGAGGGAAAAGCTCATCGAAGAGTTCTGGGATGAACACGAGAAGGGGATACAGAGTTTCTATCTGAAACAGAAGAGAGAAGATGATCTCATCATCTCCGCTTCTCCTGCCTTCCTCATCGAACCGATCTGTAAGAGACTGCACATCCGCTGTCTGGCTTCTCCTTTAGATCTCAAGACATTGAGCTATCAGGGAAGAAACTGCTATGGAGAAGAGAAACTGAGAAGACTCAGGGAATATACCGATGAGAGGATAGACCGGTTCTATTCCGATTCCCTCTCGGATACCCCGCTGGCTGAAACGGCGAAGAAGGCCTATTTCGTCAAGAACGGAAAGGTCAGGGAATGGCCGCAAAGGAGGACGCATGAACAAGCCCAAAAGTAAGAA
>JAFOMB010000136.1 GCA_017419065.1 Erysipelotrichaceae bacterium
CTGAAGCTGAAAAGAGATGACCGTCAGAAGCTCTCTTCCGATATCGACCGCAAGGATCAGCAGATCCGTCAGCTGAGAAGAAAGCTCGATGACGCCAACAGAGCCATCCGTCAGGTAGAAGCCGATTCCGCCGTCGTTGAGACCAGGATCGAAAATGACCTCAACCGTCTGGCCTCGGAATACCGCATGACCTTTGAATACGCGGAAGAGAACTCTACCATCGAAGTCGACGACAGCACCAAGGAAGAGGTCGTCAACCTGCGCAAGGAGATCGCCGATCTGGGCAATGTCAACATGGATGCCCCGGAACAGTTTGAAGAGATCAACGAGCGCTATGAATTCCTGAAATCCAACTATGACGATCTCATCGCCTCCAGAGACCGCATTCTCGCGGCCATCGAGGAAATGGATGTCATCATGAAAAAACAGTTCCTGGAGACCTTCAACGCGATCAACAGCGAACTCAACGGCACATTCAAGGCTCTCTTCGGAGGCGGCAAGGCCAGACTCGTCCTGGAAGATGAAAACGACATCCTGAACACCGGCATCGATATCGATGTCCAGCCTCCGGGAAAGTCCGTCAAATCCATCCGTCTGTTCTCAGGCGGTGAAAAGACGCTCATCGCGATCTGTGTCCTGTTTACCATTCTGAAAGTCAAACCGGTCCCGCTCATCGTCTTCGATGAAGTCGAAGCCGCGCTGGACCAGGCCAATGTCGAACGTTTCATCAAGCATGTCCGTTCCTTCATCGATCAGTCGCAGTTCATCATTATCACGCACCGTCCGGGTACCATGGCCGAGTGCGATGTCCTGTACGGTGTCACCATGCAGAACAGGGGTGTCTCCCAGATGCTGAAAGTCAAACTCGTCGACGCGATCGATATGGCGGAGAAAGAAGAAACAGCGGAGGTGAACTAAATGGGATTCTTTTCCAATCTGAAAGCCAAGATCACCGGAAAAAGCGATCAGTCGCAGTATCTCTCCGGTTTCGCCAAGACCAATAACGCATTAGGTAAAAAGCTCCGTTTCATTACGAACGAAGATGTCAAAAACAAGGAAGACTTCGTCGAGACCCTGATGGTCACCCTGATCGAAAGCGATATGGGATTCAAGACCGCCGATAAGATCTGCGATATCTTCTTCAAGGAGACGCAGGATTATCTCTATCTGACCCAGGACGACGTCATCGACATCCTCTCGGAGACCATGCATGACATCTATACGGAAGGGGAGCCGGTCAAAGATATCGTCTACAACGAAAACGGGCCTACCGTCATCCTGATGGTCGGCGTCAACGGTTCCGGTAAGACTTCCACCTGCGCCAAACTCGCCAAGAGATACAAGGATCAGGGGAAGAAAGTCGCCTTTGCGGCAGCGGATACCTTCAGAGCCGGCGCCAGAGAACAGCTGGAGGAATGGGCCAGAAGGCTCGACATCGACATCGTCACCGGAAAAGACAATCAGGACCCGAGCAGTGTCCTGGTCGATGCCTGCCGCTTTGCGAAGGAACACGATATCGATATCCTCTTATGCGATACTGCCGGCCGTCTTCAGAACAAGATCAACCTGATGGCAGAACTCGCCAAGATGCACAGGGTCCTCGAAAGAGAGATCCCGGGAGCTCCGCACAACACCTGGCTCGTCCTGGACGCCAACACCGGACAGAACGGCATGTCGCAGGCAGCGCTCTTCAATGAAGTGACTGACCTCGACGGCATCATCCTGACCAAGATGGACGGTACCTCCAAGGGCGGTATCGTCATCGCCATCAAGGATGTCATCGGTGTCCCGGTGCGCTTCATCACCTTCGGGGAAGGGGTAGACGATCTCAAGGACTTCGATCTCGATCTCTATCTTTACAGCATCATCCAGGAGGCCAGTCATGACATCCGATAGGGATCACATCAACGATCTCCTGGACTTCTATGGCGACCTTCTGACCAAGCATCAGAGAGATGTCTTCGGCGACTACTACCGGGAGGATCTCTCCATGCAGGAGATCGCCGAGAACTATCAGGTCTCCAAGGCTGCTGTCTCCGACCTCATCAAGAGGACGCTGAAACAGCTGGAAGACTATGAGTCGAAGCTGCACATGATCGATCAGTTCCAGAAGATCGATGAACTCGTATCAAAAATGAATCAGGAAAAGGATGACCTCGTAAGAGGTTATGCGATAGAATTAGATAGGTTAAACAGGGGGTAAATACATGTCTGTCTTAATTGCCGTCAATTCAGGAAGTTCTTCCTTAAAATTCCAGCTCTACCAGATGCCGGAAGAAAAAGTGCTGACCAGCGGTCAGGCGGAAAGGATCGGTCTTCCGGAAGGGATCTTCACTATCAACTACAACGGAGAAAAGTTCATCACGAACACACCGATTCCGAACCATGACACAGCCGTCAATCTCTTACTGAACGCGCTGATCGAACATGGGATCGTCAAGGATCTCAGCGAGATCCAGGGTGCCGGCCACCGTATCGTCCAGGGCGGTCCGTACTTCTCTGAATCCGTCAAGGTCGACGAAGATGTCGTCTACAAAGTCACTGAACTCATCGACATCGCGCCGCTGCACAACGCTGCACATCTGACCTGCTACAACGCCTTCAGAAGGGCACTTCCGAACATCGAACACGTCTTCGTCTTCGATACCGCCTTCCATCAGACCATGGAAGCTGATTCCTATCTCTTCCCGGTACCATATGAATGGTATGAGAACTACAAAGTCCGTAAATACGGTGCTCACGGCACCAGCCATAAATTCGTCGCTGAAAGAACAGCAGAGCTGATGGGCAAGGATGTCAAGGACCTCAACCTCATCACGCTGCACTTAGGTTCCGGCGCTTCCATCACGGCGATCAAGGGCGGCAAGTGTATCAATACGTCCATGGGTCTTAGCCCGTTAGGAGGTATCATGATGGGCACACGCTGCGGCGATATCGACCCGACTGTCGTCTACTTCATGGAAAAGAAACTGGGCTGCACACCGGATGAAATGGAGACCTATCTGAACAAGAAGTCCGGTATGGCCGGTGTCTCCGGGATCTCCTCGGATGCCAGAGATGTCGAAAAGGCTCTCTTAGACGGCAACGAAAGAGCGAAGATCACTTTCGATCTCTATGCCAACAGAGTCATCAATATGGTCGGCGGCTACGTCATGCAGCTGGGTCATGTCGATGCTTTGACATTCACAGCCGGTCTTGGCGAACATGCAACACTGGTCCGTCAGATGATCTGCAAGAGACTGGAAGAAGGTCTCGGACTCAAGGTCGACTACGAACTCAACAGCCGCTGCCATTCCGAAGCAGAGATCTCCTTACCGGAATCCAAGGTCAAAGTCTTCGTCGTTCCGACAAACGAAGAACTCGCCATCATCCGCGATACCTACCGTATCCTGAATAAGTAATGA
>JAFOMB010000137.1 GCA_017419065.1 Erysipelotrichaceae bacterium
AACTGTATCCACACCTATGCCGGGATAGAGCTGAGACAGGAATGTTATGAAAAGATGGAGGCACTGAAAAAGAAGTACGGACCGGACTACGAACAGCCGGTGGGCGAACCAATGCTGACGAAGGGATACAACCTTCCCTGTAAGAGAGTCATCCACGTTGTCGGACCGATGGTCACAGGCTTTCTGAATAAGGGACTGGAAGAGGATCTGAGACGCTGCTATGTGAATACCCTGGATCTCTGTAAGGAAAACGGCATCCGTTCCGTGGCCTTCTGCTGCATCTCTACCGGTGTCTTCCGCTTCCCGAATGAAAAAGCTGCGAAGATCGCTGTAGAATGCGTTGAAAAATGGATAGAAGAAAATGAAGACGGGATCGACAGAGTCATCTTCAACGTCTTCTTAGATAAGGACTTAGAGATCTATGAGAGATTATTACGAAAGAGATAACGGCTATCTCCAGAGCATACAGAAGGGGATCCTAGGGGTCCGCTCCCTTTCCGGAAGAGTATCCAAAGGGAAGAGGACTTTAGAAGATCTTAGGAAAGAGATCATAGAGGCGGACGCCATCCTCATCGGAGCCGGAGCCGGTCTGTCGACAGCCGCGGGTTATACCTACAGCGGGAAACGCTTTGAAAAGTATTTCTTCGACTTTGAAGAGAAGTACGGTTTCCACGACATGTATTCCGGAGGTTTTTATGTGATGGACCTCGATCCTGAGATATCCTGGGCATTCTGGAGCCGCAGCATCTACATCAACCGCTATCTCAAAACAGAGAATCCGGTCTATGAAGACCTGCTGGAACTGGTGAAAGACAGGGATTATTTCGTCATCACCACCAATGTCGATCACTGCTTCCAGAGAGCCGGTTTCGATAAGAAGAGGCTCTTCTATACCCAGGGAGACTACGGCCTCTTTCAGAAAGAAAGACCGGATGTTCCTGAGACCTACGACAACGAAGAATGGGTCTATGAAGCACTGGAAGCCCAGGGTTTCCTGAAGAACGAGGAGGGGATCTATGAAATCCCGAAGGAAGGAGATCTGAAGATGGAGATCCCGAAGGAACTCATTCCGAAGGCGCCGGACGGAAGCGATGTCGTCATGAATCTGCGTTCGGATGACAGCTTCGTGGAAGATGAAGGATGGAAGAAAGCCTCTGCCGCCTATGCGGACTTCCTAAGAAGACATAAGGGGATGCGTGTCCTCTATCTGGAACTCGGAGTCGGGATGAACACCCCGGTCATCATCAAGTATCCCTTCTGGCAGATGACCTATGACAATAAGAATGCCGTCTATGCCTGTATCAATCTCGGGGAAGCGTACTGTCCAAAAGAGATCGAAGAAAAAAGTGTCTGTCTCGATGAGGATATCGCAGAGACACTGAAGCGGTTGAAGGAAACAGCCGTCTGAAGAAGACGGCTTTTTTGAGTTCCGTTATTGACACCGTGTCAATCTGTTTCTATAATACAGTTGTTGACACCGTGTCAATAGAGAGGAGTCCTTATGGTAAAGGGTACACCGGAATTGATCAGTGAGAGACGGGAGACCATCATCAATGCCTGCGAGGAACTCTATCAGACGATGAGTTTCAGGGAGATCTCGCTCAAGGAGATCGGGAAGAATGTTCCTTTTTCAAGGCCTACCATCTACAACTACTTTGAGACCAAGGAAGAGATCTTCCTGGCTCTGTTTGAAAGAGAATACCGATCCTGGAACAGGGATCTGGAAGCGATCCTGAACGGACAGGAGGAACTGACGTCTGAAGAGCTTGCGGACAGGATCGCAATGTCGCTGACAAAGCGGAAACAGCTGCTGAAGCTGTTATCCATGAACAACTACGACATGGAGGAAAACAGCCGGGAGGAACGGCTCGTCTGCTTCAAGGAGGCCTATGGACGGTCCATGGAGCTGATGAAGGAGCTTCTCAGGAAGTACTGTAAGAAAAAAGATGAGGATATCGAAAGATTCCTCTACATCTTCTATCCCTTCATGTTCGGGATCTATCCGTATGCGGAAGTGACAAAGAAACAGAAGAAGGCCATGGAAGAAGCCGGTATCGATTATACATATCAGTCGATCTACGAGATCACCTATAACTGTCTTATAAGACTGTTGGAAGAATGAGGAGGACAATATGACAAAGAAGATCACACAGACAGCAGGAAGGAATCAGCTGGGAGAATTCGCTCCGATGTTCGCACATCTCAATGACGATGTACTGTTTGGAGAAGTGTGGAACGAGGAAGCGATCGATGTCAAGACGAAGTGCATCATCACGGTCGTCTCTTTGATGGCATCCGGGATCACGGATTCCTCTTTGACCTATCACCTGCAGAACGCCAAAAACAACGGCGTTACGAAGGAAGAGATCGCCGCCATCATCACCCATGCGACGATGTATGTGGGCTGGCCGAAGGGCTGGGCCGTCTTCCGTCTCGCCAAAGAAGTCTGGAAAGACGGAGAGTAGTTAAAAACTGTTATGAAAAGAGTATTGATGGTATTACTGAGCCTTTTCGTGTTGCTTGGTTTATGCGCCTGCGAGGGAAAGGAAGAAGAGAAAGAAGAAACAGAAACGGTGAATGATACAGTTACAGAAGTGAAGAACGAAAATACAGAAACAGAAGAAAAGACCCTGGTCGTCTATTTCTCGGCGACGGGTACGACAAAAGGCGTTGCGGAAAGGATCGCAGATATCACCGGTGCCGATCTCTATGAGATCAAGGCTGTTCAGGAATATACAGATGAGGATCTCAACTGGAACGACTCCAACAGCCGTACCACTCACGAACAAAACGATCCGTCCTGCCGTCCGGAGATCGCTTCAGAAGTCTTATCCCTAGAAGGCTATACGACGATCTTTGTCGGCTATCCGATCTGGTGGGGAGAAGAACCGAGGATCCTGGATACCTTCGTGGAATCCTATGACTTCTCCGGCATCACGATGATCCCGTTCTGCACCTCCGGCGGAAGCGGTATCGGCCGAAGCGGCAAGAATCTGGAAGAAAACGCCGGAAGCGGGACCTGGCTGGAGGGAAGAAGACTCAAGGCCGATATCTCTGAAAGCGATATACAGAGCTGGATCGATTCTCTGAAATAAGAAAGAAAGGACGCTCTCATGACAAGGAAAAACAATGGCTTGAAGATACGAAGGATCATTGATGTTCTCATGAGCGTCCTTTTGATTTTTCTGATGGCCTATCAGGTCACCGGAGAAGTCCTCCATGAATGGATCGGGATAGGAATGACGCTTCTGGTCATATTCCATCAGATCCTCAACAGAAGGTGGTACGGGGCGCTTTTCAAAGGAAGATATAATGCCTACCGCGGTGTCCAGACGCTTGTGAATATCCTTCTGATCCTCTCCTTCCTGTTGACAGCGGTATGCGGTATGGCCATGAGTGCCCATGCGGTGCCGTTCTTATACGGGATCCTGCAGATCTCCTTTGCGAGGAGGATGCATCTGTCGATGTCCTACTGGTCCTTTGTGCTGATGGGAATGCATCTGGGACTCCATATCCCGGTGATCTTTGCGGGAAGGAAGTTCTCCCCGAAAGCGAAAACAGGACTCACGGTCCTGTTCGTTCTCTCAGGAGGAATCAGTTTCTACCTGTTCCTGCAGAGCGGGATGACGGACTATCTTCTTTTCCGTGCCGTCTTTGCGATGCTGGATTATGAGAAACCGGGGATCCTAGTCCTTCTGGAGAATCTGATGATCCTGGTCTTCTGGGTCCTCCTTGGAACAGGGGCAGCTCTTGTGTTAAGAAAAGAGAAAAAGCGCTGACGCGCTTTTTTATAAGATGACTCTCAGGTTTCTGTCAGCCTTGTTGAGGAATTCTCCGTTTCCTTCCTCGTTGACGATGTTGATGTTTTCCACACGGACACCGAATTCATCCTTGAGATAGATACCCGGTTCAATGGAGAAGGCCATGCCTCTCTCCAGTTTTCTCTTATTCAATTGATTGATATACGGTCCTTCATGGACGGAATAGCCTATGCCGTGTCCGACTCTGGAAGAAAGGGTGTGGGCATACTCTCCCAGTGCCTCTCTGGCTGTCTTGTCGATATCCGGGATCCACACGCCTTCATGTATCAGGAGTTCAGCCTTTCTCTGGGCGTTGTTGACGAGGTCATAGACTTCCTTCTGCTTATCGGAGACTTCTCCGACGAAGACCGTTCTCGACATGTCGGACATCAGTCCCTTATAGTGACAGCCCCAGTCCAGGACGATCGCATCGCCTTTTTCAATGATGCGGGATCTGCCCATGTAGTGCGGATAGGAGGAATTCGGACCGGATCCGACGATGCAGTCGCAGTCATAGCCTCCCTGTCCTTCCATGACGGCCACCATCCTGTCAAAGACTTCTCCCTCGCTGATACCCGGCCTGATGATCTTACAGGCTTCCTCAAAGACGGAATCGGCGATAGAGGCGGAATGTCTTAACAGATCGAGTTCTTCATGGGTCTTGATGATACGGATCTCTTCTAGGAGGTCTTTTCCGTTGGAGAGAGTGAGCTGACAGTTCTTCGCGATATCGACGCAGTTGAAGGCCTGTGCCGAGGAATTGACAGCGACAGAACACTTCTCGATCCCGTTGTCTTTCAAGATCTTATAGACCTTCTCCATGCCTTCATTGTCATGGTAGTGGTAGATCGGGAAGCTGTCCTTATAGGCATTCACCAGTTCATCGAAGTAGAGGTCTTCGCAGAGATAAAACATCTCTCCGTTTCTTTTAATGAAGAGTCCCTGGAATCTCTCGCATAACATCGGTGTAAATCCGGTCAGGAATTCCAGTTCGAAGGAAGGCTGTATCAGGATGACATCCGTGCTCATTCTTTCCTTCAGTTTTTCGATCATCGCTGTATTCATAAGAAACCCTCTTTTCAAGGCGATTATATCACCTGTCTCTGCCTTGGAGGAAGGGAAGACTTTGGGATAGAATAGAGGAGGAAGAGAGGGCTGTCTATGAAAGATGCTGTAATAGAAAAGATCATTGCCGAAGAGGAAGAGAGACAGAGATACAATATCGAACTCATCGCTTCGGAAAACTTCTGTTCTGAAGATGTCCGTGAAGCCGTCGGGAGCGTTCTTACCAACAAGTATGCGGAAGGATATCCGGGAAGAAGATACTACGGCGGATGCCTCTATGTGGATAAAGCGGAAGAGCTGGCCAGGGAGAGGGTCTGTGAGATCTTCGGCGCAGATCATGCGAATGTGCAGCCGCACTGCGGATCGGCAGCCAATATGGCAGTCTATCGAACAGTATTGAAGCCGGGTGATAAGATCCTCGGCATGTCCTTAGATGCCGGAGGTCATCTGACCCACGGCTACAAGCTCTCTTTCTCGGGTTCTGACTATGAATCCTATGCCTATGGGGTGAATAAAGAGACAGAATGCATCGATTATGACGAAGTGGAGAGGATCGCCCTGGAAGTAAAACCGAAGATCATCGTCTGCGGCGCCAGTGCCTATGCCCGCTTCATCGACTATAAACGCTTCAAAGAGATCGCTGATAAAGTCGGTGCCTATCTCATGGTCGACATGGCCCATGTGGCCGGTCTCATTGCGGCCGGTGTCCATCCGAATCCGGTACCGTACGCCGACTTTGTGACTTCGACGACTCATAAGACCTTAAGAGGTCCAAGAGGCGGCTTTGTCTTATGTAAGGAAGAATTCGCGAAGGCCCTGGATAAGAACGTCTTCCCGGGTATGCAGGGAGGACCGTTATGCCATGTGATCGCTGGAAAGGCTGTCTGTTTCCATGAAGCCATGCAGCCGGAGTTCGTCGAATACCAGAAGCAGGTCGTAAGAAATGCCAAGGTCCTCTGTAAGACTCTGGAAGAAGAGGGCTTCCGCATCGTGAGCGGAGGTACCGACAACCACATGGTCCTGCTCGATGTGAAGTCCACCTTAGGTCTCACCGGAAAGCAATTGGAGACACTTCTGGATAAAGTCAATATCACCGTCAATAAGAACTCCATCCCGTTCGATACGGAGAAACCGGCCTATACCTCCGGTATCCGTGTCGGTACCCCGGCCATGACGACCAGAGGCTTTAAAGAAGAGGAATTCGTAAAAGTGGCGAAATGGATCTCCCGTATCGCCCATCATCCGGAGGAGGAAGAAGTCCTCGAAGAGGTGAAGAGAGAAGTACGGGAATTCATGGAGAGATTCGCATAAGAAAGGCCTGGGAAACCAGGTCTTTTTAGTAAATGTAATAGCGCAGGATGGCGATCATCTCGGCTTCCGGAATGAAGACCGAGAATTTTTTGGATTGGGTATCCAGGTATTCGCTGATGATGCGGCATTCCTCCGGGTACTGTTCACTCAGGTTCTCATAGTCGAACGGTTCGATGAATTCGCCTCTCTGCCATCTCGGTACCGACATCAGGACATGGGCGAAGATACCGGAGACATTGGAATACTTATTGGCCGGGATGCCTTTCGGATAGAGCCGGGAGATGAGGTCGAAGAGATCCATCGAGGCCTCTCCTAAAAGCGTCATCGTCTGATACGGCAGGGCGTTCTCAAAGCCTCCCTTGAGGAACTGATCGGCATCCTGATAGCGCAGATACGGCTCGACCAGGGTCGTAGCCGCCTTGTCGACAGAGGCAGCCGGCAGTTTCTCGTTCTTGGACAGCCAGATGCTTTCCCTGACTCTTTCCAGTTCTCCCTTCTGAAGTAAAGGAGAGATGACGATGTGCGGCTTTTCAATGTTCGGGATCGGGATCGTCGAGATGATGAAGTCGACATTGTCGAGGATGCTTGGATCGTTCTGGATGTTGAAGAGGGAATTCATGGAGACGATGTGGATGTTCGGGAGGTTGTTGATAAGACGGGTAGCCAGAAGTTTGGAGGCGGACCGTCCGGTATTGCAGAC
>JAFOMB010000138.1 GCA_017419065.1 Erysipelotrichaceae bacterium
CTCTCATCGATGTAGTAGCCGATATTCATATACAGGACACCGTTTCCCACAAAGACTTCAACCAGAACTTTATCGCCGTTCACCTCTGTCTCATATCTTCCGCAGACCTTCTCTTCAAAAGAGAGTTCTTCAAAGGCGTAGCCGACATCCCCTGCCGGATAGGAGATCTTTTCTTCGTCATAGGCCGGTGTATCGTCTTTGATGTTATAGAGCTTCCCGTCTTCCGCATAGAGATAACGGTTTTCTTCATCGACGGTAAAGAAGTATCTCGGATAATAGACGGTATTGGTGCCGTATTCATTTCTCAGAGTGATCATGGGATTCCGGTCTATCAGAGCGATCTTCTCCATCGTCTTCGGCAGGAAGATGTGAAAGATCTTCTCTTCATAGAGGACAGGATCTCCCATGTATTCCGGTTCATCTATGGCGTAGACTCTCATCTCAGGATCAGCAGTGATCACAAAAGGATCCGGGACTCCGGTTCCGAAGAAACCTCCCAGTCTTACGACAGACGCCTTATTGACCTTTTCCGGGATGACGATCTCCGTATTCTCAAGATCTGTGCGGACACTTGACACATAGGCCTTCCTTCCGCTGTTGGAGATCTCAAAGGTAATGCCGTTTTCTATGACCGTTTCATCCCCGTATCCGGTGCAGCCGAAAAGAGACAGTACCAGAAAAAGAGAGAATATCCTGATCATGATTTTTTTACCCATAAGTCAACCTCTGTATTAATTGTAGCATGACTGACTCCCTTTCTGTCTGTATGACAGGAATGTTATAATAATAAAAACTCTATGAATAACTTAAAGAGATACACTTTATATATTCTGAACGCAGTAGACATCGTCTCCTGCTTCCTGGCCTATGGACTGGCCCTCCTGGTGAGGACCTATTTCATCAGGGGTTTCATCCGGGACCGGGCAGATTATGCCTATTTTCTGATGACTGTCCTGGTCGCCTACTTCATCGTCAACTTCCTGCTGATATACAAGGATGACAAGTACCTGCACCGCAACTCTCTCAACGAACTGACGGCCTCCATCAAGATGTCGGTATTCGTCATGACCCTGGTCGTCCTGTATTTCAACTTCGCCAAGATCTCCATCAACTATTCCCGTATCTTTGAAGCCATCTATACGGTCTCTCTCATCCTCATCGACTTCTTCCTGCGTGTCACGGTCAAGAAGCTTCTCATCTCCAAGAGACTGATGAACTTCAATACGGAGAAAGTCCTTCTGATCGCTTCGGAATCCTCTGCCAGGGAATTCATGAAGAAGATGAGCCATACCCTGGACTGGCGCTATCACATCGAAAAGATCTTCATCACGAATGATATCTTTGAAGACAAGGCGATCGATGAGATCCCGGCTGTCCTTTCCGGGGAAGACATGTTTTCCGAAGAGACCCTCAACAGCGTCGACGGCGTCATCATCCTGCCGGGAGACGAAAAAGATGAACTCATCCTGGAATGGATGAATGTATACAAGACCTTCGGGAAGTCTGTCCATGTGCAGATCCCGGAATACGAACTGAGCCACTCCTACCGCTCCTTAGACAATATCGGCGATATCGCCATGGTCACTTACCGCGACTTACAGCCGATGTCCATACGTCAGCAGCTGTTCAAGAGAGTCTTCGACATCCTCTTCTCCTTAGTCTTATTACCGGTCTATGTCCTCTTCTATCTGATCGTCAAGATCTTCACGACGTTCGAAGCACCGGGTCCGGTCCTGGTGAGAAGAGTCCGTATGGGCCGGAATTCGAGACGCTTCTACCAGTACCGCTTCCGCACCTACAGAACGGATGCCCTGGAAAGAGAAGCCCAGGGAAAGAGCCCTTATACCTTTATCGGAAAGATCATCAATGCCTTACACATCGACGGCTTCCCGGAGATCCTCAACGTCCTGGCCGGCGATATGTCCTTTGTAGGACCGAAGGCACCGAATGTGCCGAAGTATCTGGACATGTCTGTCCGGGAGAGGAACCTGCTTTCCATCAAGCCGGGCATCATCGGCTACTGGACAGGCGAACAGGATCCTATCAAAGCTCTTTCTGATGAGACAGATTACCTCGAGAACTGGAACTTCATCAAGGATGTCTCTGTTATCCTCTACTGCACACTGAGATATATCTCCTTACACTCCTTACGTGTCCATGGGGATACCCATACCGATGAGGAATACGCCTTCGTCAGGGAGATCCGGGAACACTACGAACCGGTCGCCTACGATGCCTCCCTCTATCATCCGAAGTCCGCCTTCTTCTTCGACCTCTTCAAGAGAGTCTTTGATTTCCTCGTCTGTCTGCCGGCAGTCCTCGTCCTCTCCCCTGTCTATCTGATCCTGACGATCCTGGTCATCGCAGATGACGGCGGCGCGCCTTTCTACACTCATGAAAGAGTCGGAAAGAACGGAAAGAAGATCTATCTCTACAAGTTCCGTTCGATGAGAGAAGACGCCGGAAAACTGGAAGAACTGCTGACACCGGAACAGCTGGATCAGTATAAAAGAGAATTCAAGATCGATGATGATCCGCGTATCACCCCGGTCGGCGACTTCCTCAGACGCTCCTCTCTCGATGAGATCCCGCAGCTCTTCAATATCCTCAGAGGCGACATGTCCCTGATCGGACCGCGTCCGATCGTAGAAGACGAACTCTTCAAGAACTACACAGACGAAGAGATCGCGAGACTCCTCTCTGTCAAACCGGGCCTCACCGGTTACTGGCAGGCCTATGCGAGAAATGACGCCGAATACGAAGACCACAAGAGACAGGACATGGAACTCTACTACGTGGAAAACCGCTCCCTTCTCCTGGATATCAAGGTCTTCTTCAAGACCATCGGTTCCGTCCTGTCCCAGAGAGGTGTCAAATAATGAGTATCGATATCATCTGCCCTCTCTATGAAGCAGAGTCCTATCTCCCCTCTCTTCACGTTTCCTTACTGAGACAGAAGGAAGCAGGAGACTTCCATATACGCTACATTCTCACGAGATCCAAAGACAGAAGCGAAGAGATCCTGAAAGACCTTCAGGAGTGTACTTACCGGGTCATAGAAAAGAAAGACTTCTCCCATTCCCTCACCAGGGAAGAAGAAGCCCTTTCCTCAAAAGCCGATATCCTCGTCTTCATCTCTCAGGACATCCGCATCGTCGATGACTATTGGCTGAAACATCTGACAGCACCTCTGGTGAAGAAAGAAGCTGAGGCTTCCTACAGCCGTCAGATCTGCGATAAGGACATCATGGAGAAATACATCCGGGAGAAAAACTATCCGGATACTTCCAGGACTGTCACAAAGGAAGACATCCCGTCCTTGGGTCTTAAGACCTTCTTCTTCTCCGATGCGGCATCTGCCGTGAGAAGAGATATCTTCGTCTCTCTCAACGGCTACGATCATAAAAACTTCTCCATGAACGAAGACATGTATCTCGCCTATAAGATCATCATGGCCGGCTATCGCATCCGCTATTGCGCAGACGCTCCGGTCATCCACTACCATGAACAGTCTCTCAAGGAACTCTATAGACGCTATGAAGCTACCGGTGTCTTCTTCCGGGAAAACCCTTATCTTACCGAGTACGGGATGACAGGTTCCGGTGCGGATCTTGCGAAATACGTCCTCAAGAGAGCTCTGAAGGAGAAAAACGGAAAGGTCCTCCTCCAGTGGCTTCCAAATATGGCCGCCCGCTATCTCGGCATGAAGGCCGGCCAGAGAAAGAACATTCAAAAATAGGAGCTGAACTCCTATTTTTCTTTCTTTCTGAAGATATCCATGACCTTCCGGTAAGGGGCTGTGATCTTCCAGCAGCCGGAATTCACGACTTCCTCATAGCGGCTTTCCGCTTCCTTCAGCCTCTCTTCGAGATCCGCGATCCTCTCCCCGTTATCCTCTGTGTCCTTCCTGAGATCCTCATATCTTCTGATGAGCTCCCGATAGCCATTGGACAGAGTGATCCAGTTGCGGTCCGTGATCGGATTGGCGTGGGCCCGTATGTGTTCGTGATAGATGTCCTGGAGACTGTCATAGAGGTAGACCGGGTTCATCGTGAGAGAGTCCGGCTGTATGAAGGCCTTGGCCAGGACTTCCTGCTGGTAGTAGATCGTAAACTTCTCCGCCAGGCGCAGTACGAGATCCCAGTCCTGCAGTCTTCTCATCTGCGGATCGAACTTTTCTTCCAGGAAGCACTCTCTTTTTCCCAGAATGGTCTGGGTACTCATGAGGTTTTTCGGAAGCAATTGTTCATAGGTGATCTTTCCTTCTTTGACACCTTTGAGATAGCTGTCCAGAAGACCTTCTCCGAGGTATCTCGCGCATTCGCAGAAGACGATGTCTGCCTTTGTCTTTTCAATAAAGGCCAGCTGTTTCTCGAGCTTCTCCGGGAACCACCA
>JAFOMB010000016.1 GCA_017419065.1 Erysipelotrichaceae bacterium
CTTCCTGGGCTTCGTCCTCCTCTTCGCGGGCATCCTCTTCCTCTCCTGGCCGCCGGTGAAAGCTGTGCCGGCTGTAAGTGTCAATGATCCGAAGAAGACCGATGTCATCACGCTGAAGGACGGACAGGTCCGGGGCGTCTATAACAAAGAAGAGGATGTCGAAGTCTACGCGGGCATCCCGTACGCCGCTCCTCCTGTGGGAGAACTGCGCTGGAAGGAACCGCAGGATCCCGCAAAATGGGAAGGTGTCCTCGAAGCCGATCATTTCGCCCCTATGAGCATGCAGCCGGTGAATCTGCCTATCTATGATTCTTTAGCTCAGATCATCGGCTATCACGACTATGAGATCTCTTTAAATGACAACTATGTCGCGCCGGTGAGCGAGGACTCCCTGTACCTCAATATCTGGAGACCGGCAGGGGAGCAGAAGGACCTCCCGGTCCTCGTCTTCATCCACGGCGGAAGCTTGCAGACAGGGCAGCCCTGGTACGCGGACTACAGCGGGGAAGGATTGGCGAAGAAGGGGGTACTCGTCGTCAATTTAGGCTATCGTTTAGGCGTTTTCGGCTTCTTCGCGGACGAAGAACTCGCCGCGGAATCCGCCCATCATACGACCGGGAATTACGGTCTCCTCGACATGATCAAGGCCCTGGAATGGGTACGGGACAACATCGCTTCCTTCGGCGGCGATCCGGACAACGTGACCCTGGCCGGGGAATCCGCGGGCTCGGCGTCCGTGAGTGCCTTATGCACGTCTCCGCTGGCGAAGGGACTCTTCCGAAGAGTCATCCTGGAGTCATCGACTGTCGCTTCGATCACGCCTCCGCATTCCTACCGCTCCTATGGGGAAGCCCTTTCCTCCGGACAGAGACTGATGGAAAGGGCCGGCGTAAGCAGCGTATCGGAGCTCCGGGAAATGGATGCGAAAGAACTGGTGAAAGAAGCTTCTTCCCAGCATCACATCACTGTCGACGGCTATGCGCTGTCAGAAGATCCGTATGTGTCCTACAGGAAAGGTAAATACAACGAAACCGCCATCCTCCACGGCTATAATGCGAAGGAGAGTGCGCCGTTCCTCCTCTTCTCCAAGACGACGCTCAAGAACTACGAGGAGAAGGTCCGGAACTACTTCGGAGATCTCACGGAGAAAGTGCTGGCGGTCTATCATCCGGAAAGCGACGAGGAAGCCGCTTCCCTGTGGGCAGACATCTACGGCGCTGTCTTCTTGAACTCTCCGCACTACTGTCTCAACCGCCTGGCTGAAGAAAACGGCATCCCGGTCTATGAGTATTACTTCTCCAAGGAAAATGGAAGACTGGGCAGCTGGCACAGTGGGGAAGAAGTCTACTGCTACGGCAACATCCCGGACGGCTCAAAACTCTATGACGAAGAGGACCGGAAACTGGCGGAGATCATGTCTTCCTACTGGGCGTCCTTCGCGGAAGACGGAGATCCGAATAAAGCGGGACTCCCGGAGTGGAAAGAGAACACCGGTTCCTCTTCCCTGATGGGATTTGGGAAAGAGACCGGAATGACAGAGGAAAAGCTTCTTCCGCTCTATGAGATCCTGGATGAACTATACGGATGGAAGTAAACGAAAAGAACGTCTAGGACGTTCTTTTTTCATCTGCGATCTTCACGATGAGATGCTGAGACCGATGGAAGGGCAGCGGTAGAGCTTATGTTCCCGGATGACCTGAGAAAGATCATCGCGGAGTCTTTGAAAATCGACATGGGTGACGCATACTTTCAGACCGAGTTCATCGATCAGGGAAGCGAGTTCAGCGGGATCGATGGGACCCAGACCGGACAGCTGTACCGTATCAAAACCGAGCGCCTTGACTTTCCGCAGCGTTTCCCCGATCCCTTTTTCATCTTTGGTAAAATCCCGGACTGTATATAACTGCGCACCGATCTCCACAGAATACCTCCCATACCTTTCGGCTCAATTATCGTTTTCATTATATCATGACTGGTGCGTCTTCCCCTTTGCGAAAAGCCTTTTTGAAAAGAAAGCACCATCTTTTGGATAGTGCTTCGGTTCTTTATTCGGCGCTGATGTAGTAGAGGAGGTCCAGCGGTTCCATGGACGTCAGGGAAGCCTTATCATTCAGCGGCTGATAGACTTCAGCGACAAAGATGTTCTGCGGTGCCGGAGCCTCTGTGACGAGATTTCCGTATACGAGGTAGCGGTAGTTCATCCCGGAGACGAGCTGGCTGGCCAGCAGTGTGGCAGGAATGAAATTCGAACCGGTGAGGCCATCGATGGCATCTGTGAAGGCTTTTTCCGATTCTTCAGTCAGACTGCCCGGTCTGGCGGAAGAGGCGATCTGCCAGCCTTCCGGCAGTGTCGACGGATAGTCATCTTCGGCAGTATGGATATCGAGGATATCGAGCTTTCTGATCGACTGGACCTTTGAGAAACCTTCCTGATCGCTGTAGATGTCCAGGATATACCATGACTTGGATCCTGAAGCGACAGTGTTTCCCAAAGCCAGATAGATCGTCTCTTCGCCGATGTCGATGTTTCTGGCGAGTACCGCTATAGGTTCATAGCCGGCTCCGGTAAGGTCTTTCATGGCGATCTCGAATCTCGCCGCATCTTCTTCGTTCAGATTCCTGGCGAAGGCTTCCTCAAATAGTTTCCATCCTCCTAACAATTCTTCTCCTCCTGTGTTCTCTTCCTTCGTTTCTTCACTGTTTTCAATTTCTCCGGCGTTTTCGCCGATATTATCTTTCTGAGGCTTAACATCTTCTTCTTTCTTCGTGCAGGCACCAAGCGATGTCAGGATCAGCAGAGCGATGAGTACAGTCATTAATTTCTTCATGTATTCCATCCTTTTCCTTCTCTTTTATGATAGACAGATCTCTTGAAAGAAGTAAAGAAGCGTGAGATGATGCGGTCATAAAGGAGATTGGCTTATGTCAGTGATCATTAAGATCTCCCCGAAGTTCAAGGAAGAACTGACGGGAAGACTGCTGCTCTTTGTCGATCGGAAGACCGGCAGCGAAGAACCGATGCTTTATAAGAGGAATGGATTCGGATTACAGGGATGTCCTGTATTCGGTGTCACATTCTACGGACTTACGGGAGGAGATGTCATCGATCTGAATGATCAGAAGGACAGGATCTTCGGATCGCCTATCCGCTTTGAAGATATCCCGGAAGAGGAACTGGAATTCCAGGCCTTCTTCATCCGCTGGCACAGATTTGAAAGAAAGGACGGTTCCGTGATCTGGGGAATGCAGGATTACGGAGGTGGCGGAGACTATGCCTCCAATCCATTCAATCTGTACTCCGATGTGAAGACTGTCCGCTATGGAAAGAAGGACGTGAAGTTCACAATCGACAGGATGATCGAACCGGGCTATGAACTCAAGAAGGGACAGGTCTATCAGCAGGGGAATTACAGGAATCACGGCCTTGTGAAGTACTTCAAGATGAAGTCTGAACTGCTTTCGGATTTCTGGGGCGAAGATATCTATATCGGTGCCAATGTCCTGCTTCCTGCCAATTACGATAAGAAAAAGAAATACCCGCTCGTCCTCTGTCAGGGACACTTCCCGGGTGCCACGGCACCGTTCCGCTATGACGTGGAATTACGGGAGAGGGAGAAGGGCTTTACGGAATACTGGAACAGCGGAAAGGCACCGGAGGTGATCTGTGTCAACTTCCGTGATGCGAATATGTTCTATGATGATTCCTATATGGTCAACTCAGCCAATCTGGGCCCCTGGGGCGATGCCTTTGTGAAGGAAGTCGTACCGGCGATCGAGAAGAAGTACGGCGGCATCGGCAAGCCGGAGGGAAGGATCCTCGTCGGCGGTTCTACCGGCGGATGGATCTCGGTGGCATTACAGCTGTTCTATCCGGATTTCTTCGGAGGTACCTGGCCGGGATTCGCGGATTCGCTGGACTTCCATGCCTATCAGCTCATCGACCTCTACGAGGAAGACAATGTCTTCACTTTGAAACAGAACTGGAGGAGCATTGAACGTCCGGGATCGAGAGATACCAAGGGCAATGTCCTCTGGACGATGAGGGAAGAGACCTATCAGGAGCTGACGATCGGCGGCGATCTGGCCCGTGGTCTGGGACAGTTCGGCATCTATCAGGCAGTCTTCTCGCCGATGGGAGAGGACGGCCAGCCGCTCAATGTCTATGATCCTCTGACCGGTGAGATCAACAGGGACGTCGTGGAATACTGGGGCGACCACTACGATCTGACAGCCTACCTCGAGAGAAACCACGAATGGCTCATCCCGAAGATCCGCGGCAAGTTCCACCTGAGAGCCGGGGATATGGACAACTTCTATCTCAACCTGGGGCACTACCGCTTCACGGATGTCTTAAAGAAATACCGGGCAGGAGGCTATTCCGTCACCTTCCCGAGAGTCGGTCATGACGGCAATATCACGATCATAGACATGCTGGAAGAGATGAGAATCTATCTCGATAAGACGCTCTATAAAAAAGAACCAGTCAAAAAGAAGAAATAAATAAGAGGATCTCCGTTTCAGGAGATCCTCTTGAATAATGACGCTGACCAGAATTCCATATCCAGTTCATCGAGATAGAAGTGAAGGATGGCTTTATGGTTTTTAGTGGCTGTGGAGAGGAGGATGATCTCATTCTCCTTTTTCAGTTCTTCTTCTGCATAGCGGAATAAAGCTTTTCCGATGCCTTTCGATCTCTTCTCAGGGACGACATACAGCTCCTCGATATCGAAGAAAGGCGTTCCTTTCTCCATGAACGACCGGTCCCTGTCCGCTGTCTCATGGATCCCGAAGAGATAGCCGATGATCTCTCCTCCTTCGCAAGCGAGAAAGATCGTCCTTCCCTCAAGATCTGCGTGAGAGTTCCTGCGGTATCCCCAGCAGCTGTTCTCTGCTTCCCAGTCCTTTGAAAAGGAGATCAGAGTCTCCTCGATTTCAGGGGTGAGACCGGTTTTCAGAAATACTGTCTTTTCCATATCACCATAATATCACGGTGCTCAAAGACATGGAGTATACTGTAACTATAATCATCATGACGGGAGGATGTCTCATGAAAAAGATCGAGCTGGAGCTCATGACACAGTACCGCTACTTATCGAATCTCCTCTCCTGGAAGAACTCTCTTCTCTATACCGAAACACTCGCTGACACGGATGCGAATGACTATACACAGACCCTGCGCATCCTGGATCCGGAAACGAAGGAAGATAAAGTCTTATACGGACCGTTCAAGAGGATCGCTGCCGATGTCGTGAACGGAGATCTTTTCATCAGAGAATCCGGTAAAGACGGACTCGTGGAGACGGTATACTACCGCCTGACAGAGGAGGGGAAGAAGGAAGTTTTCCGTGTCCCGTTCTCCGCTTCCGATCTGAAAGCCGTGAAGGAAGGCGTATGGCTCTTCCAGGGTGAAACAGACAGAAGATGTCCGGATTATTATCTTCTGAGTGAGGAAGAAAAGAAAGCCTTCCACGACAGTGAAAAGAAAGAAGAAGACTACCTGGTACTGGATGAGTATCCGTTCTTCTATAACGGAGTCGGTTTCATCAACGGAAAG
>JAFOMB010000017.1 GCA_017419065.1 Erysipelotrichaceae bacterium
AGCATCTTTTGACGTTTTCTCTTTTTAAGGTATTTTTCAAATTCTTCGATCATGGTCTGCCTCCATGTTCTATTTACTCAAAAAATCTACTATTTTATCCATATCTTCTGAGATCAACATCCGCGATCCTTACGTTCTCGTCCATGACGGGAAGTACTATCTCTACGGTACCCGGGGAGAGACAGCTTTCGCGAAAGAGGCATTCGGACTGGACGTCTACACGAGCACCGATCTGGAAAACTGGGAGGGACCTTTTGAGGTCTTCCGCCGGCCGGAAGGATTCTTCAGTAAGAAGAGCTACTGGGCGCCGGAAGTCTATCACTATCAGGATCGCTTCTACATGTTCGCGACCTTTGAAGACATGAACAAGGGTCTGGGGACAGCAGTCCTGGTATCCGATTCCCCGAAAGGACCGTTTACGATGTGGTCGGACGGCTACGTCACGCCGAAGCAGTGGCGCTGTCTCGACGGGACGCTGTATATCTCCAAAGCGGGAACGCCGTACATGGTCTTCTGTCACGAATGGAAACAGATCCACGATGGTACCGTCTGCGCGGTCGAACTCTCGCCGGATCTCAAAAAGAGCGTCGGCGAACCGAGAGAACTCTTCAAAGCCTCTTCGGCGAAACCATTCGTCAAACCTTTCTTCTTCACCAACTCATCACGGACGGACCGTTCCTGATCCGCACGGAAGACGGCAGACTGCACATGCTGTGGTCGACAAACGCGAAGACGGGTTATGTCGAAGCGGTTGCCCATTCCGACAACGACGAGATCGACGGGAACTGGAGCGTAGACGAAAAACTCCTCTACGATCACGACGGCGGTCATGGGATGATCTTCCGGGATCTCTTCGGACGCTATCGCCTGACGCTTCACTACCCGAACACCTTCAAGAAGGAACACCCGGTTTTTCTCGGACTGGACTATTCAAATGGTTTCGTCCTGAAATAAAAAAGTCCCTTACTGGGACAGCCGGTATTCTCTCGGACGGAGAGAGAAGTTCTTGTAGAAGAGCCGGTAGAAAAAACTGATATTCTCATAACCGACACTGACAGCGATATCCTCGACCGTCAGTGTCGTGTTTTTTAACAGGAAGGCCGCCTGGTTCATCCGCTTTTCCTCTAAGAGCTGTTTGAAGGTCTTTCCGGTCTCCTTCTTGATAACACGGGAGACGGTATAGACATCCAGATGTCTTTCCTCCGCGAAGGAGGTGAGGGAGGCGTCGTGGTAGGCAGTATCGATATAGCGCAGGACGTCCATCGTGAGCTGCCGTTCAAAGGAACTGTTCGAGATGCGGATCTGTTCCGAGTGATTGATGAGAGACAGGAAGAGGAGACCCATGGTGATCTGGTTGAGGGAGCGTTTATTGGGTTCGTCTTCCAGGAGGTTCCAGATGAGGTTCTCCAGCAGGTTCTGGACTGGGACGATATCCGAGGCATGGAAATAGAGGTAGTTGGAGCGGAGGTTTTCTTTGGTGAGGCAGCTGATGATGAAGTCGCGCAGGGAGCTCTCCTCCGCGGAGATCATCTTGAAGGCCTCATCGAAAAACTGCGGCAGGATCATGAAGTTGACGGCGATGTCATCCTTTTTCGCCGGATAGATCTCCTGAACGGCGTGCTGATTGAGAAATAAGAGGTCTCCTTCTTCTAAGAGGATCTCTTCGCCGTCGACGATGTGCCGCGTCTTTCCCTTCGCCATGTAGATGAACTCGACGTAGTTGTGGGTGTGCTTCGGGAAGTGAAGGAAGCGGGTATGCGGACGGAGGTCGATGAGCTTTCCGTTCTTTAACACTCTCGAGGAGTCGATCTCGTCTTTCTTCGAACTGCTGTAATAGAGTTCCCGGTTGACATAGGGCTTCCCTGAGAGGATGTCTTCTTCTTCCGGGGTGATCAAAGAGAGCTTTTCCAGGAGTTTTCCATTCATGTCTCCATTGTATCATTTTTGCAAGAAAGGACAGTTTTTTGTGTAGAAGACGTCATAAAAATATTCTTCTGCATTCTCTATGATAAAAGTGTAGAAAAAGGAGAATCCTATGAACAGATACGAAGACGCTAAGAAAAGATATGCCCTTCACGGGATCGATACCGAGAAGGCCATCTCCACTCTCAAGAACATATCCGTTTCCCTGCACTGCTGGCAGGGCGATGACGTCAGAGGTTTCGATACCGATCCGAACAAACCGTTAACAGGCGGTATCCAGACCACCGGGAATTATCCGGGCAGAGCTTCCACACCGGAAGAACTCATGCAGGACATCGATGAAGTCCTGAAACTCATCCCGGGAAAGCCGAAGATGAACCTGCATGCCTCCTATGCGATCTTTGAAGACGGCGACTGGGCAGACAGAGACAAACTGGAGCCGAAGCATTTCAAGAAATGGGTCGACTTCTGCAAGGAGAGAAAGCTCGGCTGCGACTTCAACCCGACGTTCTTCTCCCACGAGAAGTGCGATCCGCAGACACTGTCTTCTCCGAATGAGGAGACCCGTAAGTTCTGGATCGAGCACGGAAAGGCCTGCATCCGCATCTCCAGCTACCTGGCGGAAGAACTGGGCGAAAAGTGCGTCATGAACATCTGGACAGGCGACGGTCTCAAGGACATCCCGGGGGACCGCATCGGACCGAGAAGACGCTACCGTGAAGCCATCGACGAGATCCTCTCCGAACCGTATGATTTCAGCAAGGTGAAGCCTTGTATCGAATCCAAGGTCTTCGGGATCGGTGTCGAATCCTACACCGTCGGAAGCGCGGAATTCGCCCTGAGCTATGCGGCTTTCAACAAGGACAAGTGCATCCCGCTCATGGACAACGGCCACTACCATCCGACCGAAGTCGTCTCCGACAAGATCCCGGCCCTGCTGACCTTCTTCGATGAGATCGCCCTGCACGTGACCCGTCCGGTCCGCTGGGACTCCGACCATGTCGTCTTATTCGATGACGAG
>JAFOMB010000139.1 GCA_017419065.1 Erysipelotrichaceae bacterium
ACTGATCCCTTTCTTTAAATCCATTTTACTGAGATCCATAGGATTAACCTCCTGTGCTTTTTATCATATCACGCTTCTCCTACGATGTCTTTTCAAGAATGAACACCCTTCTTTCTGCTTTGTATACTCGGGCTTGAAATATTCTCCTTACACCTCGATAATAAACCTATAAAGGATAAGGAGTACTTTATGAAAAGACCTCTGCTGCAGTTTGCGTTAGACAATCTCACACTGGAAGAAGCCATCGAAGCTCTGAAGACAGGCATCGATGAAGTTGTCGATATCATTGAATGCGGAACGCTTCTCATCGGAAGCGAGGGAAGGAAAGTCATCGGCCTCATGCGCCGTCTCTATCCGGAGAAGACCTTATGTGCCGACTTTAAGATCGCCGATGCCGGAAAGGCCATGGGCGGTATGATCCTGGACGGAAAGCCGGATCTCATGACCGTCATCGCGGCAGCCCATCCTTCGACGATCAAGGCTGTCAAAGACGAGATCGACAGAAGAGGAATGGATACTGAGATACAGATCGAACTCTTCGGAAACTGGACCTTTGAGGATGTGAAGACCTGGAAGTCCCTGGGGATCTCCCATGTCATACTCCATCACTCCCGTGATATCAAGGGCGGCTGGTCCAAAGAAGAACTGGCTCTTGCGAAGAGACTCTGCGAAGAAGGCATGAATGTCTCCGTCACCGGTTCTATCGGCTATGAAGACATCGATCTCTTCAGGGGACTGCCTGTCTACTCCATCATCTGCGGAAGATCTCTCAGGGATACCGTTGATCCAAAGGCCGAAGCTCTGCGCATGAAGGAAAAACTCACGAAGCTCTGGGAGTGTGAGAATGACTAGGAAGCTCGAAGCCGTCGTCTGCGACCTGGACGGCTCCCTGCTCAATTCAAGGAAAACTGTCTCGGAAGAAGACAGAAAGACGATACAGACATTAAAGAAGAAAGGTGTCCGCTTCCACATCATCTCGGGAAGACCGCATCCTTTCTCCCGTCAGATCGCCGAGGATACCGGCTTTGATTCTCCGGTCTCCTGCTGCAACGGCGCCTACATCTACGACTTTCAGAAGGACGAAGTCCTCTTCCACACCGCCCTGATCGATCTCGAGGACGTCCTGGCCATCCGGGACTACTGTAAGGAACACGGGATCTCCTACCTCCTCTACTCTTTAGAAGGTGTCATTTTCGACAGACCGGATTCCAGGAGGTGTCTCAACTGGAAGAAACAGAACGACACGGTCTTCAAGGAGGGAAACAAGATCTCCTTCGTCTATGACTGCGATGGACCGGATCTGAGTGATCTCCACTTCGTCAAGCTCCTCATCCCGTATGTCACGGAAGAAGAGATAGAGGGCATCCGGGAACGCTTCGACAAGGATGACAAATACGAGTTCGTCCTATCGGAAAAGGCCGTCCTCGACATCAATACGAAAGGCATACACAAGGGCTTCGCCCTGAAGACCTTATCAGAGAGATATGGCTTCTCCTTAGAGAATACCCTGGCCCTGGGAGATAACTTCAACGATGTGGAGATGCTGGAAGAGGCCGGCTATCCAATCGTCCCGGAAAACGGCGAGGAAGAGGTCAAAGAAAAGGCCTGCTTCATCACAGCTGATAATGACCACGACCCTCTCACCCACGCCATCCGGAAACTCTTCCCGGAACTCTTATAAACTAAAAAACGCCATCAGGCGTTTTTCTTATGAAAAAAGATGAGCTTTCACTCATCTAGTCGTAATATTTCTTTCCCTTCACGCAGTTGGTGTAGATCCACTCCTTGAAGGCTGCCCCTTCCTTGGTTTCATTGTACTGCTTGAGAAGGGTACGGAACTCCTTGCATAAGGCAGGCGATACGGTGATGAAGCCGTTCCCCTTGTCCATCATGATCTTGTCCGCAAACATCAAGGCTGCCCGGACATCGCCGTCTTTGAAAAGTCTCTTGTCCAGGACATGGATCATGACATCGATCGCGATCTCGGTATTGGCCTTGGCCGGCTGATCGATCATCGCGTTGAGTTCGGCGATCTGTTCCTCGCTGAGAGTATTGACCTGTTCATCCATGAGACCGTCCATCAGGATGTCATGGAGCTTCATGAGCACCTCGTAATCCGCTTCTTCCTCATAACCGTTCAGAAGATAATCATAGGCCCTTTGAAAGTTCAGGAGAGCTGTCTTCTCTTCACCTTCCGGCATCTTCTCCGGATCCTTACAGGTTTCCTCGTCCACATCGTAGCGGGCCAGGACCATACTGGCGAAAAGATAATCGTCCAGACGGGCACGCACAAACTGTCGGTTCTGAGCCGGTGTCATGACAAACTTGTTTTTCATACTCTCTTCCCCCTCTTCATTGTAAAGGATAATCCGCAGAGCACAACAGGAATCTTACAGGAGATACTTTTCTATGGCTTCCGCCACGCCGTCTTCGTTATTGGAGGAGACGGTCTTATCCGCCTTCTGTCTGACTTCTTCCGGGGCATTGCCCATGGCGATGGAGAGTCCGGCTTCGGAAAACATCGCCATATCGTTATAGAAATCCCCGATGACACATACTTTTTCTTTCTCTATTCCCAGGGCCTTCCGTGCCATTCTCACTGCCAGGCCCTTGTCGACACCTTCTGCCGAGACATCATAGATGGAAGGGCGGGAAGAGGTCACGGTCAGGGAACTGTCTTTCTGCAGTCTTTCCAGGACTTCCCTGTTTTCTTCCTCTTCTTCCTTTTTGAAGATGACGAACTTGTATACTGCTTCATCCTTTCTCTTCTCCAGAGGCAGGAGAACGCCTTTGGGAATCCCGTGTTTCTCCGCCAGATGATCGACCAGTTCATTCTGCTTTCCGAATTCCGAGAAGGAACGTTTATTGGAATACGTGCCTTCCCTGACCAGGAGGGAGAATTCAAAGCCTCTTTCCAGCAGGAGGTCACAGGTGTTCTTAACTGTCTCTTCCTCGATCTCTCTTGAGAAGAGAACGTTTCTGTTCTTATCTGCCAACAGAGCACCATTGCAGGCCGCATAGAGGTCGACATCCCCGAGTTCATGGACATAGGGTAAAGTCATGAGATCCGGCCTGCCGGAGATCAGGACGATCTTTCCTCCGGCTTCATGGAAATGATAAAGCGCCTCTCTGTTTTTATCAGAGAGGGAGCTGTCGGTATGTAAGAGAGTGCCATCCATATCGATGGCCAGGAGATCATACTTTCTCATTTGACCGCATCAAAATAGAGTCTTGAGAGATCGTTCGGAAGATCGCTGTCGATACTCATCTGTTCTTCCTTCAGAGGGTGATAGAATTCCACATTGTCTGCCAGTAGTCCCATCCTCACACAGAGCTTTGAAGGATTTCCATAGAGATCATCATTGAGAAGAGAGTGTTTGATGGAAGCCAGATGGACTCTGATCTGATGGGTCCTTCCGGTATCCAGGACACAGCGTAAAACGCTGTAGCTGTTTTTCTTTGAAACACCTAAGCACTTCACCTTCGTCAGGGCCCTGGAACCGTTCTTCGCAATGACGAAACGGTTGGCCTGATGACGGTCCTTGCCGATAGGCTTGTCGATGGTGAAGGACTTCCCCTCTTCCACGATGCCTTCCGCAAAGGCTAAGTAGTTCCTTCTGATCTTCTTCTCGTTCAGCATCTTATCCAGCAGCGGCTGGAAGAGGATACTCTTGGAGTAGATCACAAGACCTGTCGTGTTCCTGTCCAGACGGTGTATCGGATGGGCGCTGATATACGGCGTCTCATGATAATAGCTCTTCACATAGTCCGTGAGGGTGATCTCTTCATTACCGTTATCGTGGACCAGGAGGCCCTTCGGCTTATTGACGATGAGGAGGATCTCATCTTCATACACGACATCCAAAGACACATCCAGAGCAGGATAATCATAGTCCTCCGGATAGAGACAGAGATTCAGCTTCAGTCCCACGATGTCACTTTCCCGTTTGACAGGATTGCCGTCTAAAAGGATCCACTTGTTCTGGATGAGGAGGTGCTGTATCTTCTTCGAAGGGATATAGGCATCGAAGAAGTCCTGGACTGTATCGAGATACAGAGAGGAGACATCGATGTCCATCCATCTTTCACGCATAGAAATTTTCATATTTCTAGTATACCCTAAACATCTGTTATCATAGTGAATGAGGTAAAAAGTATGAAAACGATTCTCTTTAAGATCACAATGGAAAACGGCAGGACGATGAGCGGAGAACTCTATCCGGAGACAGCTCCGAAGACAGTCGACAACTTCGTCAAGCTGGTAAACGAACACTTCTACGACGGGCTCATCTTCCACCGTGTCATCCGCAACTTCATGATCCAGGGCGGCGATCCGTTAGGAAACGGTACCGGCGGTTCCAAGGAAAACATCTATGGCGAATTCGCCCAGAACGGCTTCAGAAACGACCTGAAGCACACCCGCGGTGTCATCTCCATGGCCAGAGCTTATGACCCGAACTCCGCTTCCTCCCAGTTCTTCATCATGCACAAGGATGCCCCGCATCTTGACGGTGCCTACGCCGCCTTCGGGAAACTCACAGACGGCTTTGACACGCTCGATGAGATCGCCTGCACACAGACCGGCTTCGGAGACAGACCGGTATTTGATCAGGTCATCAAAACGATCGAGATCCTGTAAGAAAGCTTCTCCATCGTAAGGAAACAATTGTCATCTACAGAAGACCGCAGATAGAAATGCGGTTTTCTTTTGCGATATAATCTTCTTGGGACAGGAGGATGGTCTATGGAAGAAAGAATACTGAAACAGCTGGGCATGACTTCTCTGACGATCGAGAATCTCGAAGAAGGGAAGACCAGACTTGAAGAACTGTACGCAGAGAACGACGAACTGGAAGCGGAAAAGTCCGGATACAAGGCACAGAAGGAAGAACTGAACAGGCGTCTGAAAACGGAAAAAGAACGGCTGGCTCCGATCAAGGAACGCTATGACGCCGAGATGAAGGATCAGGAGAAGGAAAACTACAACGTGATCGAAACGATCAAAATCCGCATCTTCCGGCTCAAGGAACGTCATGTCGAACTGGATCCGGATGATCTGAGCCTGCAGGACAAGAGAAAGGGTCTCGAGGAAAAGATCGCTCAGGCAGAAGAAGAACTCGCGGCAGCGCAGAAAACAGCGGACGAAGCCATAAAGGAGATCAGGCAGAAATATAAGGCGGACTTCAAAGAGATCGAGAGGATCAAACAGGAATACAGTTCTCTCGACAGGAAAGAGGTCAAGGTCGATAAGAGACTTCATCTGCTTCATCACCTGTATTCAGAGCTGAACTATGAAGTGGACCGCCTCAGCAGAAACCGGGAGTACTTTGAAAAGAAAGCGAAATCGTAAGTTTTTTACAGATACAGGAATAACGAAAAAAGATGATCATGGCGATCATCTTTTTTATACCTTCAATATCTTGTGATTACTTGGCGAGCAGTTCTGCGGCGAAGAAATCGATAGAAGCGTTGTTGACGGTAGAGATAACGACAGGGTCAGATCCGTAGAAGCTGTAGGAATGTCCTTCCTTGGATACTGTGACAACTGTAGAACCGAAGGCATCCGCGACTCTCTGAGAGACTTCCGGATAGACGACGTTATCATCAGTTGCGTAGATGCACAGAGAATTGCCTGTGTACTTCGCTGCAGCCTTGGAAGCCAGTTCATCCGCGTCCATGTATTTCTCGATGTCTTCAAAGAAGAGCTTGGAGAGGAGCTGTTCGCCGAACATGGACATGAAGGATGCCATGTGGTCATCCGTAACTTCTGCCTTCATAGCTTCCCAGTTTTCAGCACCGCCGAAGAACTTCTCGAGGTCTTCTGTGCTTTCAGCCGGAGCGACGAATTCGATCGTATCGAACTGGTACATATCTTCATTTAAGAGTTCGAGGATGATACGTCCGCCCATGGAGTAGCCGAAGCCGCCGACCTTGGAGATCTTGTAGTTGGCCTTCATGAAGTCAGCGACATCGACGACGTCGTTCTTCATGTTGGAAAGAGCGTTGAGTTCGATGCCTTCTTTGCTGGCTCCGCAACCGGAGAAGTCCAGAGTGACAGCGATCAGACCCTTTTCAGCCAGACCATTGGAGATGGCATCATAGCCGCCCCATTCGTTGTGGTTGCCATGGTGTCCGTGGATCATAACGACCAGCGGATAAGTCTTGGTTTCATCAAAATCCGCCGGGAGAGTGATATATGTCGGGATCTTGACACCGTCACGGTGTGTCGAATCAACAGTTGTCTCGATCACTTTGACAGAAGGGACTTCGACAGGCTGTTCCGGTTCGACAGTTTCCGGCTCGCTCGGTTTTTCTTCTTCCTTCTTTTGGCCGCAGCCGCTTAAGCTGAGGATGAGAAGGAGGCACATCAGCAGTGTTAAAAGTTTTTTCATTTTAGCTTTTCCTCCTATGTACCTATTATAGTCCTATTTCACCGGTATCCCCGGGGCATTTGTAAAAGATCCCGTTCCGGTATCTGTAGTACTCTCTGCACTGGGCACTGCTCGCCGGTCACTGATCCACTGAAAAAGGCATCCACCTAAACCGTACCCCTTGTCAAGGACAGGGAAATAAAAAGGTGCTTGTAAGGTGAAACTCAGAACCGAGGAGTTTCACCTTTTCTTTGTGTCACGCATAGATGACTTCCGGTAAATAGGAGACGATCGGGTATTTCGGAGGAT
>JAFOMB010000140.1 GCA_017419065.1 Erysipelotrichaceae bacterium
CCAGCAGGCTGTGCTCCGCCGCATATCCGGATTGAAACAGAAAACGGAACAACTGCGGCTCCTCCACGGCGAAACGGATATAGTTCAAGCCGATCCCAAGGATCGGATCCTGTTCCGGTGGCATCGCCATAATATACTTTGAATGCAGATGATCGATTTGCGCGTAAGCAGCCCGTTTCATGGCGTCAATGGTTGAAAAATGATACATGACCGGCTGCGTGGAACAGCGCAGCTGCGCGGAGACTGTCCTGGCGTTGATGCTCTCATATCCGCTTTGTTTTGCAATCTCAATGGCTGCATTGATGATCATGTCTTTTGTGATCCTTGTTTTTGGCGGCACGCACACTTCCCTCCTTCTGTATTATAACGATCGTTATGTAACGATAATTATCATACTTGCTTTTCTGCGTTTGTCAATACAAAATCTCAAAAAGACACCCGGTTTTCCGAGTGCCTTAATAAAAAGTCCGAAGGGAGGCAGTTTCCTTACGAAGCGCCTCCCTTCGGTATATCTATTTAGTTCTATTTCAGTGTGATCTGGTCATACGGGACGCCGTCGAGGTCTTTCCAGGTCAGGATACCGTCTTCATAGATCATATAACTGTGCGGAGTGTTTTCCTTGGGAATAGAAACGGAGCCCGGATTGAGATAGAGGATCCCGTTTTCCTCTTCATGGAGAGGGATATGGGTGTGTCCGCTGATCACGATATTTCCCGGGGATAGAAACTGGGATAACTGAGTCCTCGTATAGAGGTGGCCGTGGGTGAGAAAGAAGGTATTCTTTCCATCACAAAGCAGCATGGAGTCGGAGAGGACCGGGAATTCCAAAACCATCTGATCGACCTCGGCTTCACAGTTTCCTCTGACACTGACGATCTCCTTCTTCTTTGGATTCAGCAGGGCGATCACCTTCTTCGGCGCATAGTCTTCCGGCAGGTCGTTCCTTGGGCCATGGTAGAGGATATCTCCTAAAAGAAATAGCTTATCAGCTTTCTCTTCTTCATATCTCTTCATCATCTTTTCCGCATAGTAAGCGGAACCGTGTATATCTGATGCGATCATCCATTTCATAGTCATTTCCTCTTTCCCTCTTATTATCCTGAAAGGGGAAAGATCGGTCAAATGTATATACTTCGGAAAAGATCATCCGATATAATTCAATTGAATACAGGAGGAAGTATCATGGGCTTTTATGATCATACTGTCTTAGACAGATTCGGAAACGAAAAATCTCTGAGAGACTACGAAGGAAAAGTCGTTCTTGTCGTAAACACCGCTACCGGCTGCGGATTCACTCCGCACTACGAACCAATGGAGAAGTGGTATGAAGAATATCACGATCAGGGTCTGGAGATCCTGGATATCCCGTGCAACCAGTTCTATGGACAGACACCGGGTACCGATGATGAGATCCATGAATTCTGCACCCTCAACTACAAGACACAGTTCCCGCAGATGAAGAAGAGCGATGTCAACGGACCGAACGAACTCTCCGTCTACACGTTCCTGAAATCCCAGAAAGGATTTGGAGGCTTCCCGGAAGGACCGGCCAAGGCCATGATGGATCAGCTCCTGGCTTCCATCGATCCGGACTATCAGATGAATGCGGACATCAAGTGGAACTTCACGAAGTTCGTCGTCGACAGACAGGGAAATGTCGTCGCCAGATTCGAACCGACGGCTGATCTCTCAGAAGTCGAGAACTGCTTCAAATCTCTCTTATAAGAAAAAGAAAAAGGACGGAAAACCGTCCTTTTATCAACTTTGATCCTGAGATGAGGATGAACTAGAAGCCCATCAGCTGGCTCAATACCGAGAACAGCCCGCTGGCACTGACCATACCGTTGGAACCGACGATATTGCCGGCATTGCTGTTGAGGATGTTGTACATCTGGTTGTATTGAGGGTTGGAGTTGTAGCCTCCGTTGACGAAGTTCAGAAGGTTTCCGAGGATGGAATTATTCTGCTGGGAAGCTGTGTAGTTGTTTCCGAAGATGCCGTTCAGCAGGGAACTGTTGCTGAAGTTGGAAGATCCGAACAGTCCGGAAGAATAGTTGTTTCCGCCGAGGAGACCGCTGAAGAGACCGGAGTTATTGCTGGTATTGGCACCCATCAGAGAACCCAGAAGTCCGATAGCGGAATTGCTGTAGGTGTTCTGATTCTTTCTCTTGAAGAGCTTCAGTAATACGATGACCAGGATGACGACTTTCAGATCCAGTTTTCCGCTTAATAAGGCCTTGAGAGCCATATTGGTGATGACGCCTCTCTTCTGTCCGGAGACACCGCCGCAGTAGTTGACGAGATCGTTCACGTCGAGCGAACCGGCAGAGGCAAGATAGAGCTGTACGACAGGGTTTTCTTCCAGAGCCTTTTCAGCATCCTTCAGATCTTCGACTGTCGCGCCTTCTCCCATGATATTGATCAGAGTACCGCTTCCGGTCTGTCCCGGAACACCGCCTCTGGTCAGAGCGTCGTTTTCTTCACCGAGGATCTTGAGCAGCAGCTCCGGATTCTCATCCAGAGCCAAGAGAACTTTCTGTGTGCTTTCACTCATATGATTATTTCTCCTGTTATTCTTTCTTTTATTATAAAACAAAGAATACGGCTGTGAAAAACAGAGAAGGAGAATCTGTTAGAATGATGGTGAGGCTGATATGTTTTTTATGATGAGTATCTTCCCGAAGGAAGAACAGCTGTACTTCGAACAGTACTGTGTCTGCAATTCCTGCGGGAGAGAAGGAGAGATCACGGTCTTCAAGGTGTCGCAGACACTCTCTCTTTTCTTCATTCCTGTCTGGCGCTGGAGCACCCGCTATTACGCCAGGATGTCCTGCTGCGGAACGACAGTCGAACTCGATCCGGAGGTTGGGAAGGGGATAGAAGAGGGAGATATCACCTATCTCGATCCGTCGATATTCCCTTACCGGAACGATTCTGTCTGTCCGGCCTGTGGTCATGAGATCAAGCCGGAAGACAACTACTGTCCGCATTGCGGAAGAAGACTCTAATTCAGTAGTCTATTTTTTAAAATATGTTATATTAGTACTGTACGAATTGAGGAAAACGGCAGAAAGAATGTCTGAAGAGAGGATGCGCCTGGTGAAAGCATCTGACAGGCTCCTGCAAGTCCGCCTCATGAGCCGGCCTAATCCGCCGCGTGTCCTCGCGTTAAGAGTTTGAGAAGCAAGAAAGGTGGCACCACGCTGAAAGGCGTCCTTGAAAGGTGTTTTTTATTTTCAGGAGGAATTATGATCGATATCAAACTGATCCGGGAAAATCCGGAACTGGTCAAACAGAACATCCGCAATAAGTTCCAGGACGAGAAACTGGTCCTCGTAGACGAAGTCAAGGAACTCGATGAAAAGTACCGTGCACTCCGCACAAGAGCTGATGAACTGCGCAACAAGAGAAATGTCATGTCCAAGGAGATCGGCGGACTCATGAAGCAGGGTCTCAGAGATCAGGCAGAAGAAGTCAAGGCCGAAGTCAAGAGGATCGGACAGGAGATCGAAGACTCTGAAGCGGAAGAAACCGCATTAGAAGCCAAGATCAGAGAGAAAATGTTAGTAATACCTAATATTATTGACAAGTCGGTACCGATCGGAAAAGATGACAGCGAGAACGTCGAGATCGAACAGTTCGGCACGAAGAGGACTTTTGATTTTGAGATCCCGTACCATACAGACATCATGGAAAACCTCAACGGCATCGATCTGGATTCCGCCAGAAAGACCAGCGGCAACGGTTTCTATTATCTGACAGGCGATATCGCCAGACTGCATTCTTCCATCCTCTCCTATGCGAGAGACTTCATGATCAACAAGGGATTCACCTACTGCATCCCGCCGTTCATGATCCGCAGCGAAGTCGTTACCGGTGTCATGTCCTTTACGGAAATGGAAAACATGATGTACAAGGTCGAAGGAGAAGACCTCTACCTGATCGGTACATCTGAGCACTCCATGATCGGACGTTTCATCGATTCCATCCTGGAAGAAGATAAGATGCCTCTTACCCTGACATCCTACTCTCCGTGCTTCCGTAAGGAAGTCGGTGCCCACGGCATTGAAGAGAGAGGAGTCTACCGTATCCATCAGTTTGAAAAGCAGGAGATGATCGTCGTCTGTAAGCCGGAAGAATCCATGGAATGGTACAACAAGCTTTGGCAGTACACGGTCGAGCTCTTCCTGTCGATGGATATCCCGGTAAGGACCTTAGAGTGCTGTTCCGGTGACCTGGCTGACCTGAAGGTCAAGTCCTGTGACGTAGAGGCCTGGTCTCCTAGACAGCAGAAGTACTTCGAAGTCGGTTCCTGCTCGAACTTAGGTGATGCACAGGCAAGACGTCTGAAGATCCGTATCAAGGGTGAGAACGGCAACTACTTCGCTCACACTCTGAACAACACTGTCGTCGCTCCTCCGAGAATGCTGATCGCCTTCTTAGAGAACAACCTCAATGCGGACGGCAGCGTCAATATCCCGAAGGTCCTGCAGCCATACATGGGCGGTCAGGAAAAGATCGTTAAGAAATAAGGAATAAGGAATGTTTCACGTGAAACATTCCTTCTTTAAATATGGAAGAAAGGAAACTGAGACACAGCGGGATGCTTCTGGGGATCCTGGCCATCTCTTTTCTCGTCATAAGACTGTTTCTCTATAGATATCTTGAAGATATGGAGGCTCTGCAGCTGATGACACTTCTTTCAGCTGCGCTGATCTGCATCTTCGGCTTTACCGGGAAGAAGAGGACCGCTTTGGTTTCCTCTGCCGCATATTTTCCTTCTTATCTTCTCGATATCTGGATAAGAAAGGGAATAGGGGACCATCTTCCGCTGTTTCTGCAGAAAACACCTGTCCTCTGGCTGATCTTCTATATAATTGCTGTCGGGACCGCATATTTCACCGAAAAAGTGTTTCACGTGAAACATTAGAAAGGAAAACATGGAATTCTTTGATAAAGAGGCCGTCATTGAGACGGAAAGACTGATTCTCAGAAGACTGAGGGAAGAAGATGCTCTGGCTATCTATCACAATATCAATCACGACAAAGAAGTCCTGAAGTACTATCTAGACAGATATATCGAAAAGGAAGAAGACGCTTCTGTATCCGGAACGATCCGTTTCTGCGACGAGACAAAGCGCTATGTCTTCGCGATCGTGCTGAAAGAGACGGATGAAGTCATCGGAATGATCAATCAGTGCAGCGGAATGAACAAATTCTTCCACAGTATCGAGATCGGCTATGCAATCGGTCAGAAATACTGGCATAACGGCTATGTCACGGAAGCCACAAAGGCTTTTATTGACTTCCTGTTCAAAAGAGGGGTCCATAAGGTGTTCTGCGGCGCGATCCCGGAGAATACGAGAAGTATCCGGGTGATGAAGAACTGCGGGATGATCTATGAGGGAAGAAAGATCGATGAGGTCTATTACAGAGACCGTTACTGGGATATCGATCAGTATTATCTTCTGAATCCGTATGTTTCACGTGAAACATCATCAAAAAGCGCTGATTGAAAAAGACAGGGAAATACGTTACTATAATAGTGGTACAACATTCATGATTCTAACTTGGTCAGGTCCGGAAGGAAGCAGCCATACGAACCCCAGTTTGTGTGTACCATTTTTTGTAGGAAAATATGGAAGAAAAATATATGAAAATGGCATATCAGGAAGCCCTGAAAGCCGCAGAAGAAGACGAAGTGCCGATCGGCTGTGTCATTGAGAGAGACGGGAAGGTCCTTTCGAAGGCGCATAACCGCAAGGAGGAGAAACAGAACGCGGTCCGTCACGCGGAGATCGAAGCGATCGAGAAGGCTGTGAAGAAACTCGGGACCTGGCATATGGAGGACTGTGAGCTCTATGTGACGCTGGAACCGTGTCTCATGTGTGCCGGTGCTATCGTGAATTCACGGATAACGAAGGTCTACTATGCGACCAGGGATCCGAAGGGCGGCGCCTTCAAGAGCGTGATCGACCTCGATGAGCTGAAAGGCATCAATCATCATCCGGACTGGGAAGAGGGTCTGATGAGAGAAGAGTGCTCAAAATTACTTAAAGACTATTTCCGGAAGAAAAGATAAATAGACATAAAAAACTGAGAAGCAAAGACACCAGACAGCGGTGTCTTTTTGTATGGGGAATGGTGCAGAAAAGCCCAAAAATACGGCATATTTTTGTATAATGATGGTATGGCATACCAGGTATTATATCGTACATACAGACCGGCACGTTTCTCAGATGTGATCGGTCAGGACTATATCGTCAAGACGCTGAAAAACGCGATCAAGACCAATAAGATCGCGCATGCGTATCTGTTCTGCGGCCCGAGAGGCACCGGAAAGACGAGTGTGGCGAAACTCTTCGCGAAGGCAGTGAACTGCCCGAATTTTGAAGAAGAGTGCTGCAATGAGTGTCCGAGCTGTCAGGCAGTCTTAAGCGGCAATCATCCGGATATCATTGAACTCGATGCGGCTTCCAACAACTCTGTCGATGACATCCGTGAGATCGTCGAACAGGTCAACTACGCCCCGATGCTGGGGAAATACAAAGTTTACATCATCGATGAAGTGCACATGCTCTCTGCAAGCGCTTTCAATGCGCTTCTGAAGACCTTGGAAGAACCGCCTGCCCATGTGATCTTCATCCTGGCAACGACAGATCCGCAAAAGGTCATCCCGACCGTGCTGTCACGCTGCCAGCGCTATAACTTCTCCAAGATCAGGACTTATGACATCAGAAGACATCTGATCGATGTCCTGAAGAACGAGGGGATCGACTACGAAGACAAGGCTGTCGAAGAGATCGCCAGACTGGCTGAAGGCGGCATGAGAGATGCGCTGAGCATCCTTGAACAGTGTCTGGCCTACAACTCCGCAGGCATCTATCTCGAAGACATCGAGAACATCTTCGGACTCACGACGACAGCTGTCAAAGTGGAACTCCTGGAAAAGGTGCACCGCGGCGAAGTCAGCGAAGTGATATCGCAGCTTAGAGATATGTATCAGGCCGGCACGGATATGAAGAGACTGACAGCCGATCTCCTGGAGATCAGCAAGGAAGCTCTGATCTACTCCGACAGAGGAGAAGAGAGGCTTCTGGAAAAGCTCAACAGGATCGAAGCACAGCAGATCCTCCGCAGTATCGCACCGCGGACTCTCCTGGAAGACGCAAAGATCCTGGAAGATACCTTAAGTAAAGACCGTCAGAATCAGAATTTCATCCTCTATCTGGAACTGGGCATCCTCAAAATGGCTAATACCGTTTCCAAGGACATAGTAACGGTCAGAGAAGAGACACCGGTACAGAAAGAAGAAGTCAAAGAAGAACCGAAAGTGGAAGAAAAGCCTGAAAATAAGGCAGATGAGAAGACTGAGGAGACAAAGATTTTCACCGATGAGGACCTCCCGAAGGAAGTCCGGGAAGAGATCCGGGAAGAGATGACACCGGATAAGATCAGCAAGGATCTGCTTCTTTCCATCCTGCTTCACGCCAGCAAGGACGAGAAGATCAAGGACGAACTCATCTACAACCGTCTCGATCTCTACAAGCTGGAAGCAGACAGCCGGAAATTTTATGAGATGCTGCAGGGCACCGGTATCTTCGCTTCTTCAAACGATGCCATCATCGTACACGGAAGCGAGACGAAGGTCGATCACATCAATGCCCCTGTCAACAACGAGGAACTCTACCGCTTCATCAATAAGGAATTCGGTATCGACAAGATGATCTACGGGGTCGCCGATCAGGAAGTCCCGGGACTCATTGACGAGTACCGCCGGGCAAAAGCAGAAAAGAGAAATATCGAAGTCATCATTCAGAGATATGAGACAGAAAGAGAAGAGACACAGGAAGAAAAGCTGAGAAGGCTTTTCGGAAATGTCAAAGTGGAGGACTGATATGGATTTCAATAAATTACTGGAACAGGCCCAGCAGATGCAGAAGGACCTGGAGAGAATGAATGAAGAAATGAATGCCGCCTTATTTGAAGGCAGCGCGTCCAATGGTCTGGTCAAGGTCACGATCAGCGGCGATAACGAGGTAAAGGAAGTTTTTCTTGATCCATCCGTTGTCGATCCATCCGACAAGGAAATGCTGGAAGATATGATCATGATCGCCTTCAATGACGCCAAGAAGAAGGCTGATGCGGCCAGAAACAGCCGCTTATCCGCTGCAGCAGGCGGTCTGCAGATACCGGGGCTCTGATGTATCCGAAGAAGTTTGAAACACTGATCGAGATGTTCGAGAAGCTGCCGGGTGTCGGAAACAAGACAGCACAGCGTTATGCCTTCCGTTTATTAGAAGAACCGGAAGAGAACATCGAAGAATACATCAGGACTTTACAGAGTCTTTCCGAGATCCATCCCTGCAAGACCTGCGGTTTTCTCACTGATGAAGAGACCTGTCATTTCTGCAATGACAAGTCCCGTGATGCCCATACCATCATGGTGGTGGCCTATCCGCAGGATGTTGTCGCGATCGAAAAGACTGAGACATACCGGGGTCTCTATCACGTACTGGGCGGTCTGATATCCGCTTCCAAAGGCATCTATCCGGAAGATATCCGCATCGAAGGTCTTTTAGAGAGGATCAAAGAAGATACCAAGGAGATCATCATTGCGACATCCCCGACGATGGATGGCGAAATGACAGCTCTGTATCTCAACAGAGTCTTGAAGGAAAAAGGCGTCCTGGTCACCAGACTCGCCCATGGGCTGCCGATGGGAGCCAGCCTTGATTATGCGGATGAACTGACACTGATCAAGGCGATGTCCAACAGAAGAGAAGTAGAAGATGCATAAATCTCACAGGAGAACACGGTTATGGCAACCTCTAAACTGATCACTGTCTTCGACAAGGAAGACAGTTTTTCCAGTGTGATCACCGCCTTATCTCTGGATGTCGATGAAGTCTGGTTCATCTATCATCATCTGATCGATGAATCCTATTTTTCCTATGCTTCCAAAGTGATATTCCGTCATAAGAAGGTCGTCCTTCATTTCACACAGATCCTCGATGATCAAAAGGATATCGATGACATCCTGAAGAAAGATGAGACGATGATCGTCGATGTCGGCGGAGAGAAGTATCTCTCCCTCGTCCTCTTTGACAGAGTCCTTCATTCCAAGCATCCGGTCGTCTATTACGACAGTGAGGAGAATGTCATCAAGTCCTACCGGGAACACATGATCTTCAAGGAGAAGATCTATCCTCTCTCCATTGAAGATATCGTCAATCTCAAGGGCGGCGAGATCACATCGCATATGCATAAAGCCGCGGATATCGGAGATAAGGAAACGGTATCCCTGATCGAAAGAGTCGTCGACGCCTCGATCGATTCCTATCCGCGTTTCATCAACTTCGTTCAGAAGATCAATACGATCATCACACATAAGAGCAGCCGGGATGGAAAGACTTTCTATCTGAAGGATGAAGAGATCGATAAGATCGTCAAGGATGAATCCTACAGGATCTATGAAAAAGAAGGGCTCCTGAAAGTAGAGGAGAACAGACTCACCCTTTACTCCCATAAGGTGGCGAAGCTCTTCTCGGTGTCCGGTGCCTTCCTGGAGAATTATCTCTATATCAAACTGAAAAAGAGCGGATACTTCGACGATGTGATGATGTCCTGCGTCATCGACTTCTCCGGACAGTCCCGGAGATATCCGGTCATCTGCGAGATCGACTGTCTGGTGATCAGGGACAATCACGTCCTCTTCACTTCCTGCAAGTCCAACAAGGTGGCAGCGGACGATCTCAATGAGATCAAGGTCCACAACGTCATCTTCGGAAATACCCTGTCTTCTCCGGTCATGTGTACCCTGGAAGACCTCGATCAGAAGAGCCCGAGCGTCTACTCCAAGGCCAGGGAACTGGAAGTGGCCGTCATCGACCGTTCCTCTTTCCAGAGAAACAGAGTTGCGAAAGACTTCCTATCTGTCGCAGAGAAAACATACAATTACGAAAAAATGCCTGATTAGACTATAATAAAGGTAAAGATAATGGGCGCGATCGCATACATCACAGATTCCAAACTGCTTGAACTTCACCGGCTGAACGCACACAGGACCATGAATTTCTGGCGTCTGTCTGCCAAGACCGGTTTTACCGATTTCCAGAAGGGAGACCTCGTTTTCTTTCTCTCCAAAGACAAGGCTCATATGCGGAAGAAGGAGAAGGGGATCGTCGGCTACGGCAGACTGGAATCCATCCATGTCGCTTCCATCCAGACGATGTGGAAGAACTATGGCAAGTACAATGGCTATAACACCCTTGAGGAATTCAAGGAAGCGATCCGCAGAGTCAATAAATCCAAGGAGCTTCCGAAGAAGATCTCCAGTCTCTACCTCGTCGATGTCGCCTTCTTCCAGGTACCTATCTACCTGAGCGAATGCGGGATGAATATCTCCAGTAATGTGGAAAGCTACATCTACCTCAAACCGGAGGAAGTCGCTTTGAAGATCCTCGATATCGCGAAGGACGCCCAGGACCTCTGGACTTCCGGCAGCGACGCCTCCATGATCGAAAGAGAGGAACTGCGCTATTCCCTCTACCTGGCGCACCGCTATACCGGTGATCTGCCATGCGGAGACAGGACCCTGCGCAGAGCTTATAAGACCCTCAAAGAGGCGGAAGGCTATGAACTCATACAGCACTCCCGCACTTCTGCCTGCCGTCTGAACGACGATTCCATCGAAGTTCTCTTCTATCACGACAGAGACATCGATGACCGTCTCATCCTCGGACAGGCTGCCCTCTACCGTTATTACATGGACAAAAACCATTCACAGTACTTACCGATCACCTTCCGGGTCAGCGATCACGATCCGGAGCTGGAATCGTTAATCGGGTATATGGAACCAGAGGAGGTATAAACATCATGGGAATCCTGAACAACATCGCTGACGCTGTCAAGAACGCTACTCAGAAAGTCGAAGATAAGGCTGACGAAGCAAAAGAAAAAACAGTATCCGCTCTCGAAGCTGCCAAGAAAGCCGCTGTTGATCAGCAGGGCAAGGCCGGAGCTGCTGCGGAAGCTGCCAAGAAGTTAGCGGAAGAAGCCAAGGCAAAAGCTGCCGGTACTGCCGCCGCTGTCAAGACAACTGCTGAAGATAAGGCAAAAGCTGTCGATTTCGCTCTTGAAAAACTCGCCAAGGAAGTCATCGCCGGGAAATGGGGCGAAGGCGAAGAGAGAAAGAACAGACTGACATCCTACGGTTATGACTATGCGAAGGTCCAGGCCAAGGTCAATGAACTCTTAGGTGCGGAAGCCAAGGATATCGAAGTTGTCGCCAAAGAAGTCATCCAGGGCAAATGGGGCAATGGCCAGGAGAGAAAAGACAGACTGACAGCTGCCGGATACGATTACTCCAAAGTCCAGGGCAGAGTCAATGAGATCCTCGCAGGCCAGCCGGCATCCGGTACAGACCTCACTGCCATCGCCAAGGAAGTCATCCAGGGTAAATGGGGCAACGGCCAGGAGAGAAAAGACAGACTGACAGCTGCCGGTTACGACTATGCCGCTGTACAGGCGAAAGTCAACGAACTTTTGAAGTAAAAGTCATAAGCAGTTCTCCTCACGGGGAACTGCTTTTTTTGTGCGGGTAGGGTAGAATAAGAGTATGTTCAAATGGTTAGATAAATTACTGGATAAGATCGAAGCATCCAATGAGACCTATGTGGGTATCGCCATCTCTGATAAGAAAAGAAGAGAAGAGGATATTGAAAGGACTGCCCGGGAAATGCTGGAAGGGAAATGGGGAAACAAGCAGACGGTGCGTCACAATCTGACACAGGCCGGATACAATTATTTTGAGATCGCCAAAAAGGCGAAAGAACTGGAGGGAAAGAAATGAAAGAGTTTTTCCGCTTTCTGAAATTTGCGCTCATCTCCGCAAGCGCGGGACTGATCGAACTGGGTTCCTTCACCCTCTTCAATGAGGTCCTCCACTGGCCGTACTGGCTCTCCTACATGATCGCCCTGATCCTCTCTGTCCTCTGGAACTTCACTCTGAACAGAAAGTACACCTTCCAGTCCGCTTCCAATATCCCGGAAGCCATGCTGAAGGTGGCGCTGTTCTATGTGGTCTTCGTACCGGCTTCCACCTGGCTGGAACACTGCCTCACAGGACTCGGAATGAACGAATACCTCGTGACTGCCATAAACATGCTGATAAACTTCGGACTGGAGTTCGTCTATCAGCGCTATTATGTCTTCAAGGATTCTCTGGATACGAATAAGAAATAATCGTTTTTCTTGCGTTATCCTGAAAAGAAAGCTACAGTAAAGACAAGAAGACCGGGAGGAAAAGGACAATGATGGATATGTACTGTTGTTGCAGAGAGAATCTGATTTCCCGGGAACTTCGGTGATGTTTTCATCATCAATCAGGTGAGAAGGAAGTCCGGGA
>JAFOMB010000018.1 GCA_017419065.1 Erysipelotrichaceae bacterium
CATAGTCCCCTGCCGGATAGAAATTGGTCGCATTGATGGTCTTGACGCCGTTCGCCAGCAGGAATTCTGTTATCGGCCAACTGTCATCGACACAGAGGAATCTCGCTTCCGGATCTTCTTCCCGGATCTCTTGAAGTGTATCGCTCAATGGATGATTGGTGATCGGCGAGATGCCCCGGCAAAGCGGATTGACGAAGCCTCCCGCAAACACCATGAGGGCACATAAAGAGAGAACTGTCAGTCTCCTGTATCCCGAGAATAATAAGAATAACACCAGGACGAAGAAGACGATCTCCAGGACAGCGTATTTTACAGTGAGGTAAGCTAAAGCCTTTTCATTTAAGAAGAGACACATGACAGCACCATAGGCAAGAGGATAGAGGATCCTCTCCCAGAGGGCGAAGGAGATCTCTTCCTTTTCGATGCGGTCCATCGCCCATACTGTCAGTAAGACAGCTGCGAATCCAAACGGCACCTTGACGCGGTTGACATAGGAGAAGAGCGTGATCTTCGCCAGCCACTCCGGAAAACCGACACACATGAACAGCGCCACGACGAAGAGCAGGATACACAGCACCGCTCCCGGCACCATGTCCTTTCTGTTTCTTCCTCTGTTTCTGAGTCTTGGATAGAGAAGGAAGAAGAGCGGTGCGAAGTGGATGAAGGTCGCCACTTCGGAGTTATTGGAGACATTGGTATCCTTGAAAGCCAGGAAGATGGAATAGAGATGGGTGAAGAGATCAGAGATCTTCCAGTTTCCGCCTAAGGAAATTCTTCTTCCCGGATAGGAAGTATTGAGAAGGGCTTTGAAATCCTCCAAGGAAGAATAGAGGAAGGAAGCGGAGATGCCTCCCGCAATGAGGATCACTGCGAGGATACAGAAGAGAAGGCTCCTGTTCAAAGAGAGTTCTTCCCTGTCACGGTACAGGCACGCCAGCAGCAGGAAGAAGACCGTGAGACCGGACAGGACCTGCGCGGATGGGAAGATCGAGAAGATGAAGCCGATCAGGGAGATCGACAGTAAGGCAGTCCATAGTATCCTCTTCAGGATGTTTCCTTCTTTGAAGAGGTAATATCCGAAGGTAAACAGGGCCATCGCATACAGGATGACGATCGGCACATGGGGGATCATCCACCACTGTATCGCCGGAGAAAGGGCGATGAGGAAGGAACCCAGGACAGAGAGTCTCGTGTTCCTCCTCGTCAGGATGGAACAGACTTCATAACCCAGCAGGAAGAACAGTATGACCTGTCCGCACCAGTACCAGGAAAGACCGGTCTCGCTTCCAAAGAGGAGATAGCCCCAGTTGAGAGGCTTGCCGAGAGTGATGATGTGCTTTACAGGCGCATAGTAATCCAGGACCATGTTAACTTCGCCGATGCCCATCTGGGAACTGTAGAGCCCGTAGTCGTTGGCTTCCTGGGAGAGATATAAAGGTGTGTGGATGGCCCATTCATCGGAGCGGATGGAACGGTCCTTTCCGAAGAGATGATAGCTCTCCTTTACCGCTTCATCTGTCACCGTTGGAAGATATTCATAATACATGCCCAGGGAAGAGCCGTGGACATGAAAAAGAAGGCAGAGAAAAAAGACCCCTGCCGCTATCAGTATTCTGTATTTCAGTAATCTATCAAAGAATGTCTCACTCTTTGGAGGCTTCATAATCCGGAAGTATCTTCGTATTCAGGAAGGAAACGTAGTCATCGAGAGTCTGTTCGACATCATCGGAGAAGATGACCTGTTTTCCCTTATGGAGCCAGAGGATCTTATTGCACATGGCACGGACCTGATCGACGGAATGGGAGACGAGGATGGTCGTCGCACCGCCTCTGATGATCTCATGCATCTTCTTCTCGCTCTTCTTGCGGAAGGAGCCGTCTCCTACTGATAAAACTTCATCGAGGATGAGGATGTCCGGTCGGACTAAGGAAGCGACGGAGAAGGCCAGTCTTGACTTCATGCCGGAAGACAGGTGCTTGAAAGGTCTGTCCTGGAAGTCCTGAAGTTCCGCAAAGGCGATGATCTCTTCATACATGGAATCCATGAACTCTCTCGTATATCCCAGCATGGCCCCTCTCAGATAGGTATTTTCCTTTACTGTCAGATCCTCGTCAAATCCGCTGGAAAGTTCCAGTAAAGCAGCGATCTTTCCATTGATCTCGACCGTTCCCTTGGTCGGTACCATGATCCCGGAGACCGCCTTTAAAAGTGTCGATTTTCCGGCACCGTTGGTTCCTATGATCCCCAGCATATCTCCCTCATAGATTGTAAAGGAGATATCTCTGTCCGCCCAGAATTCCTCGACATGGTAGTTGTGAGTGAGCTTGCGGATAAAGTATTCCTTCAGACCGATCTGACGGAAATCGCCGGTCTTGTAGCGTATCGATACATCCTGCAGTTTCAGCATCTCTTTTTTCATAGTTCCCTCCTACAGGTAATACAGGAATTCATGATTGAACTTCCTGTACATCAAGAAACCGATCAGAAAAGAGATCAGTGAATATCCCAGCATCAGCGCATGGAATCCGAAGGAAGGGATCACAGCGTCGATGACGATCTTTCTGAAGTAACGGATGAATAAATAGACAGGGTTCAGAAGAAAGAGCATCTGGACCTTCATGGAGAAAGAATCGATCGAATAGAAGATCGCGGAGAGATACTGCAGCAGCTGGATGAAGATAGACCATAAGTACTGCACATCTCTAAAGAAGACATATAAAGCTGAGAGTATGAGTCCCAGACCGATATTGAAGATGATGAAGCAGATGATCGGATAGATCAGCAGGAAGAACTTCCAGGTAAAGGTGATCCCGTCAAAGATACAGAACAGGAAGAAGACGACCAGCGTCAGCAGGAAGTTGATCAGGGTCTGGACGTTCCTGGAGAATAAGAAGAGGTACTTCGGGACATTGACCTTGGAGAAGATACCGGAATTGCCTAAGAGGGACATCATGCCCTGAGAGGTGGATTCACTGAAGTAGTTGAAGATGAGCGTACCGCAGAAGAGGTAGATCGTATAGTGAGGTGTCCCTCTTCCGAAGAAGTGGGTAAAGACGATCCTCATGATCAAAAGGGACATCAGTGGGGAAAGCACACTCCATAACATTCCCAGGTATGTCCTCTTGTATTTCTTCTTGAAATCTCTCTTGATCAGCTCTTCCAGCAGGAAGCGGTATTTTTTCAGTTTTTCGATCATAACTATTGATTCGACAGGTTCTCCTTGATCTGTGTCGTAGAGATCTCCGGGGTCCTCGGTAAGTATACCACTTCTACCCCTTCATCTTTCAGGAAATCGAACTTGCCGGTCCAGTCATCTCCGATGACGAAGACATCGACATCATACTTGTGGACATCCGTCTTCTTCTGTTCCCAGTTCTCTTCCGGAATGACGAGATCGACGTAGCGGATGGCTTCTAAGAGCTCCTTGCGGTGCTCATAGGAGAAATAGCACTTCTTGTGCTTCTCTTTATCATTGAATTCATCAGTAGACAGAGCGACGATCAGATAGTCTCCCAGTGCTTTCGCTCTTCTCAGAAGGTTGATGTGACCATAGTGAAGCAGATCGAATGTCCCGTAGGTAATCACTCTTTTCATTTCCTGTCTCCTTTCAGTATCGTTTCTCTGATATCCTCTAACGCAGCTTCTGCTGCATGCGGATAATGTACCATGATTCTCTTTATGAAGGCAAGCCGGCCTTCCTTTTTCTCATCATTGCCTTTGATGACAGTATCCTCGATAAAGGCATCGATGGTCCTTGTATCATAGGCGATCGTGCACTGTTCCAGGCAGTCCTGACCGAGCTTGGAGAACTTCCTGTCGATGTCGCTTTCCTCTTTCAGCATGTAGCAGCACGGCTTTCCGGTGTAAAGATATTCTACGAGGTAAGAGCCGCAGTCCTGGATACAGGCATCGGAATTTTTAAAGGATGGGAAGTAGTCGCTGGAATCATCGAAGAAGACGTTCTCCTTCGATTTCAGCTTCCTTAAGTATTCCGCTGTCTTCTCCTTCCCCCATAAGTCTTCTCTTTCCATCATGCGGAAGAGATACGGATGAGGACGGTAGATGAAGTCGATATCCGGATACCTGTCAGGCAGTTCCAGGAAGTAATCGGAATAGCGCACGAAGTTCCCTAAGGAGAGGATGTCGTTGGCACCGCCTTCGACAGAATGATGCAGAGCGACCAGGATCCTCTTCCTGTCACTCTTCTTCTCTTCTACTTCATTCAGACGGTCCATCTTGATGTAGCCGCTGATGACACCGTTCCTGCCATCGCCGTTCGTATTGGCTTTATACTGCGCCAGGGTCTCTTCGCATTCAAAGAAGGCCTTCCACATATAACGGTAGGAATCCAGTGCCAGGATCTTATCGTCATAGCGGGAGCGGTAGAAGCCGTAGTTGACACTGATCGGTAAGAAGTCTCTTCCGGCAGCGTATCTTGGCAGGTAGCGGAAGGAAGAGAGCTGATACGGGGTGTTGTAGCAGACGATATCCATGTCTTTACAGATATCGTTCCAGCGTCCTCTTTCATCCTTATGACAGTAGAGGATCTCCTCTTCTTCAAAGCCCATCTTCTTCAGGCCCTCATTGAAGACCTTCAGATCTTCTTCTTCCTTTCCCGGCCATCTCAGATCCGGGATGATGGCGATATACGGTTTGAAGTGTCCATCTTCCTTCATCCTTTCAAATAACGGGAAGGAAGGAAACATCGACGGATTGGTGATGAGGAAGAG
>JAFOMB010000141.1 GCA_017419065.1 Erysipelotrichaceae bacterium
GTATTTCCTATTCCGGTATTTCGTAGTTTCGCAGACCACGAATCCATTATAGATACACAAAGGAGACAATTCCCATGATCACTCCGCTTAAGCTTGTCCTGACCACTAGCCTAGCTAGTGGTTTTATTGTGGGACAATAAAAGACAGGATGAATCCTGTCTTCTGCTGAAACGTTCTGTTTACTTCTTCTCTTTCTTCTTTCTCTCAAGCGCTTCCGCTACACACGGCGGTACGAGAGAAGATACATCCTGGCCATAGGAGGACATCTCCTTGACGATCGTGGATGACAGGAAGTGATATTCAAGACTGGTAGTAAAGAACATCGTATCGATCTCCGGATCGATGAAGTGATTGGTCTGTGCCAGCTGCATTTCCGATTCAAAGTCTGTGACAGCTCTTAAACCTCTGACGATGAGATGGGCATTGTTTTTCCTGGCGAATTCCACCGTCAGTCCTTCAAATTTCTCGACCCGTACATTCGGGTAGTCCTTCGTAGCTTCTTTTAAGAGTTCAACTCTTTCATCCAGCGTGAACAGACCGGTCTTGGAGGAGTTGACCAGGACCCCGATGATGAGTTCATCGACAGCCTTGGAAGCTCTTTTTACGATATCCATGTGTCCCATAGTGACCGGATCGAAACTGCCCGGATAGATCGCTTTGATCATTCTCTTTCTCCTTCTTCAAATGCCTTTTTGATATACTCTTCTATCTTCTTTCCGAGATAGTCTCCTTCTTCTTTCTCCAGGTTCACCGGCAGCTTCAGCATGACTTCCTTATACAGGAGATCCCTGGCCATGTATAACTTGGAAGGCTCCTTGACAAAGGCCTCTTCCAGGTATGCCATTCCGGAGAGGAAGCCGTCCGATTCCTCCGGTAAAAGCAGGTATTTCGGGATGAAGATATACTCCGCTGTCTCATCTGTCATCTTCACTTCTTCCCCGATCTCCTGTCTTATCAGGGAGTCGACCAGAAGGACCTTCGCGTTGAGATAGCCCTTGTCAGATGAAAGGAATTCTTCACATAAAGGCAACAGATCTCTTAAGTTTTTCTTATCGAGAAGACTGACCGCCAGAAGCTGTTTCTCGGGCCTGTCGAAGAGATATTCCCGGATCTTATCTTCGGATAGGTCTGTGCTCTCTTGTCTCACAGGAAGCTTCTTTTTGAGTTCCAGGAGCTTTTCTTCAAAGTCCCTCGGGATGTAGGCCATGGAGAGTTCTTCCTCGAAGATCTTCTCCGCTTCTCTGTATCTTTCCTCCTTCAGGAGTTCTTCCAGCTCCTGAAGCGTTTTCTCATAGTAATCCATACGTCTAGATTATAGCAAGAAAAAGTGCCTTCACAGGCACTTTCCCTTGTCTTACTTGTTGGCAGCGATATACTCGTCTACTGAGGCTTTCAGGATGTTGAAAGGCATCTCGCCGTTTTTCAGAACGGATTCGTTGTAGGCGACGATATCGAACTTGTCTCCGAGTTCCTTCTTCGCGTAGTCACGCAGCTCCATGAAGTTCGTGAGACCGAGCCCGTAGCTGCAATACGTTCCCGGCATGTCGATGAGGAAGCTGATCATGGATTCGGCAGCAGAGGGATTGATATAGTTTTCACTGAGGAACTGCTTGACTTCTTCGGTATTCCAGCCATAGTAGTTGATCCCGATATCGATCAGGGAGTAGAGCGGGAAATAGTAGACATAATCGAAGGCTACCATATCTGCCAGCATGTCTGTAGCGCCTTCATAGATGTTTCCGAAGTGCATGGCATCGATCTGCGCCTGGACAGCATAGCCTTCGGTATAGGCCACGAAGTTCTGGGTGTTACGTACCTTGTGCGGTCTAGTCTTCTGGTAGTAGACGTGCTGATAGAGGTGTCCCGGGAAGCCCTCGTGCGCTAAGGTCGAATAGGACTCGACGATGTCGTTGGAGAGGTTGTTCGGATTGGTGCGGATGACGTTCTGATCCAGGTCGTCCAGCGGTGCCGGCCAGTAGTAGGCCAGGGCACTGGAATCGGCAGAGGAGGCGTCCATCTCATCGACGTCGAAGGCGACAGCTCCTAAATGCGGATAGTAGGCATCAAGGTTTTCCGAGAGGTAGTTCAGGATGTCTTCGGCACTTCCCTGAAGAGCCGGCCCCGGATTCTCGTGGATGTCGTCATACTGTTCCATGGTCGTTTCATCATAGGAACCGCTGAGGTATCCCGCTACCAGCGTATCGAAGGTATCCTGGGCGTTCTGGAAGGCCTCATCGATGGAAATATTGTTGGAACCATGAAGCATATATACCAGTTCCGCATAGTTCTTATCGAGGTTGCACAAGGCCATCTCTGTCGGATCGGTGACCTTCCCTCTCTGTTCTTCCACAAAGTCTCTCGTTCTTCCCAGCGCCGGGATGACCTGCTTCTCGACGATCTCCTTCGCCTTTGTCAGATACTCTTCCTTTTCCGCATCGTTCAGGAAGGAAGCACCATCCAGTCTCTTCCTGAAGCTCGTGACGATGGCATTGTTATCCACGTCATTGGACAGGATCCTGTCGACATAGTCCACGGTATAATCGACAGAATCGTCGATCATGCGGATGCCGTCATCGATCTGGGCCTTGGTATAGGTGATCGCGTCATCCAGGTATCTGTCAAGGTCGTCCAAGAGGATCATGAAGTCATCGACTTCTTCCTTGTCATGGAGGACACAGTCTGTCATGTAGGTCATGATGTTGCCGACGATGTCATTGCCGCCGCTGTAAAGGACATTGTAGTGGTTGTATCCCAGCTGCGCTAACGTCTCATAGAAAGAGTATTCCAGGACATCGTAGTCATACTGCTGACGGTAGGAAAGCGTATCGTAGTCATACGACAGCAGTTCATTGAGTATCTCGACATACGGTTCGATGTCATCGCCCTTGTATTCGAGTTCTCCCAAGGTAACTTCCGGTTTTTCCAGTCCCAGTGCCCGGTAGTCGATGACACTGCTGTGCATGGAGGTATAGTCTTCTTCCAGCATGTCCTTGAACACCTGATCTAAAAAGGCATCAAATTCCTTATTGTCTTCCGTCTTCGAAGCATCTTTCGGACGGACTTTGAATTCCTTGAGCTTGTTGAGATAGACAAGGGCATCATGGTCGATGTCTTCTCCTCCCGGTTCTACTGATGGTTTATCCGGGCTATCCGGATTTTCCGGATCTTTCTTTCCTGTGCACCCGCATAATAAAAGCAGGCACAGAAGGATGAGCAGCCATTTTTTCATATTGTTCACCTCGGTAATATTATATAATAAGTCTATGCTGGTACATAATATGACATTACGGCAGATGGTCGATTTCAAACCGGACGATCTGGACATGGCGATGCTTCCGCTGGAAGTCACTGTCTACATCCGGGTATCTATCATCTCCCTGTACAAACAGGACAACTACGACTTCATACGCTGGTTCTTTTCCCAGGATATCCGGGATGACCTCTATCAGATGGAGAAGACCGTCATCTATGACTTTGACGGCTCCGACACGAAACAGGAGCGCTTTGTCTCTGTCTTTGAACTCTACGCGAAACCATCCTGTGCCCAGGTCACCGATCACTTCAAAGAGGTCTTAGAGGAATATGACCACGTCGCCGATGTCGTGATGGACTTCTTCACCCACGACAACAAGACCTTCCGTCTCTCCAACCTCGACGGCATCGTCAAGCTCGAAGAGCTTCACAGTGACGGTACCAAGGAAGAGGTCAAGGAACCGGTCAAAGAAGAACCGAAACCTGCCCCGGTTGAAGAGAAGAAGGAAGAACCGAAGGTCGACAATAAGGCCCTGGCTGACGAGATACAGCAGCAGGCCAAGTATCTGGACGGCCTCATCTCCGCCTTTGAACCGATGGATATGGGACTCCACCATGTCAGTGAAGAAAAGGCTGAAGAAAAGATCACCCTGGAAACGGTAGAGAAGCCAAAGGAAGAGGAGATCTCCCTGGAGACGGTCGAGAAACCGGAAGAAAAGGCACCGGTCCTCGAAGCACCGGAAACCGGGAAAAAGGAAGAACCTGCCCTTCAGTTCGAAGAAGAGAAAAAAGAAGAAACCAAAGATGATGAAGAAAAGATCACGCTGATATTCTAGCGTGATCTTTTTTATACCGTTAAGTTGGCGACCCACTTCTCTCTTCTCAGCAGATGCCAGGAGAGGAATCCTTTGATGAAGTCGGTACTCTGGCCTATGACGTAGACAAAGATGACCGGGATCGCGGTGTGATAGGCGAAGAAGTAGACGACCGGGATGTTGACGAGCCACATGAAGAAGGAGTCCATCACCATGGTCGCCCTCGTCTGACCGCCAGCCCGTAAAGTGAAATAGGTCTGCGTATTGAACATGTATACCACAAAGAAGAAGGCCATGATCTTCATGAAGTTCTCCGCTAAAGCCAAAGCTTCTTCCGAGACGTTGCGGTAAAGTAAAGGGAAGAGATAGGAAGCGGAAAACATCAGACTGCCAAATAAAACACTCAGCAGCAGTGAGAAGACAAAGAGCTTGTAGCCGTTGTCTCTCGCCTTCTCCATTTCCCCTGCCCCTAACGGGATCCCGATGAGGACACTGGTGGCTGTAGCCATACCGGAGAAGAGGACGAAGAAGAGATCCGCGAAGGTCATCGACATCGTATAGGCGGTATTCACCGTGACACCCCGGCTTGAGTAGCACTTGAGCAGGAAAGTCGTACCGAAGGTATACAGGAATTCATTGAATAACAGCGGAACAGCTTTGGAGAGAAGCCTTTTCGTCAGACCTCTGTCAAAGGAAAAGAGGTCTTTTACCGCTGTCTTGAAAGGCAGATCGGACTGTTTGAGTACCAGGAGATAGATGGTCATCTCTATGATCCTGGCCAGTAATGTCGCCAAGGCGGCGCCACTTACTTCTAAAGCAGGCAATCCGAAATGACCGAATATCAGGGCATAGTCAAATAAGACATTCAGGATGACCGAAAAGATGGAGATCATCATCGGGACTCTCGGCTTTCCCAGAGCCCGCATAGAACCGGCGATCGACATGGACAATATCGTCGGCACATAGCTGATACAGCAGATCCTCAAATACTGGGCCCCTACCGATACGACATCGTCATCATCGATGATGAAGCGCAGGATCCTCTCCGGGAATATCCTGGCCAGGATAGTGAAGAAGACAGCTGTCATCAAAGAGAATATCAGCAGGATGCGAAAACACTCCTTCATCTTCCCCTCGTCTTCCGCTCCATAGTACTGGGATAAGAAGATGACCCCTGCCGCAATGATCGCATTGCCGCAGAAGTTCGCAATGAGGTAGTAACGGTTGGAAGAAGAGACACCGCTGAGAGCCAAGTCTCCCAGTTCCCCGATCATCAGATTGTCGACCAGGGTGACACTGTTGACCACTAACGCCTGCAGCATCAATGGTACTGCCACCAGTAGACAGCTTCTTATGAGTTCTTTATCGTGAAAGAGTTTTTTCGCATATCCTATCAGCATATCCACATCTTACAGGAAAAATAAAAGACAGCGCAATATACATTGCGCTATCTGATATTCCTGTCTTCCTGTTCTTCGAACTGGTTGGTGTATAAGCGGTAGTAGTAGCCTCCCAGTTTCATGAGTTCTTCGTGATTGCCGTCTTCGACGATCTGTCCCTTGCGTATGACGAGGATCCTGTCCGCATGGACGATGGTCGAAAGCCGGTGGGCGACGACGAAGGAGGTCTTGTCCTTCATGATGTTTTCAACGGCGTACTGGATGATCTGTTCCGTCTCGGTATCGATGGAGGCAGTCGCTTCATCCAGGACGAAGATCGAAGGATCAGCCAGGACCGCTCTCGCAAAGGAAATCAGCTGTTTCTGACCGGTAGACAGTCTTGAGCCGCCTTCTCCGACATCGGTATCATAGCCGTCCTTGAAGCTCATGATGAAATCATGCGCGTTGACGAGCTTGGCGGCTTCAATGACTTCTTCCTTTGTCGCATCGAGTCTTCCGAAGTGGATGTTGTCATAGATGCTGCCGGAGAATAGATGCGGAGCCTGTAAGACATAACCCAGCTTGGAGTGCAGCCAGCCGATGGAGCGTTCACGGTAGTCTTTCCCGTCGATCAAGAGCTGTCCCCCTGTCGGTTCATAGAAGCGGCAGAGGAGGTTGACGATGGTGGACTTTCCGGAACCCGTCTCGCCGACTAAGGCGATGGTCTGTCCGGCTTTGACAGAGAGATTGAAGTCCTTTAAGACTTCTTCTCCTTCGATATAGGAGAAGTCGACATGGGAGAATTCGATGTCTCCCTTGATCTCTTCGTAGTTCTCCTTCTTCTCCTCAAAGATCGTCCCGTACTTCTCGATGACTTCTTCGCTGTCGACGATGGAAGGCTGGGAGTCTAAGAGATAGACGATCCTCTCGCCGCTGGCCTGGGCCATCTGGATGTCCTGCATGATGAAGGCGATGGTGTTGAGAGGCTCAAAGAACTGCTGGGCATAAGAAGTGAATAACAGTAAGGTGCCGAAGCCGATGGTCTTATTGAAGACCAGGGTCCCTCCGAAGTAGAGGATGGCCGCCATCGACATGGACGACAATAACGTGATCAAAGGTCTGAAGACCGCGACCAGCTTGGCGGCCTTGATGGAATGCGTCCGCATGTCGGCTGTCTCTTCCTTGAATTCCCGGAGGTTGTTTTCCTCTAAGACCAGGGTCTTGGTGGTCTTGGCGCCGTTGATGCCTTCCGCAAAGGCCGCGGTGATCTTGGAGTTGATCTTGCGGACTTCTCTGTAGGAACGGAGTATTCTCTTCTGGAAGTAGAAGGTCGCAATGGCCAGGAACGGGACCGCTGCCAATACGACGAGCGTCAGGGTATGATCGGTCGTCCACATGACATAGGTGGAAAGACACATCAAAGGGATGCCCCAGGCGAACTCCCCGAAGGACCAGGAGATGATCTCGGAGAGACGGAAGATATCGGAGGTCAGTCTCGATAAGAGCCAGCCGCTCGGAGTGACATCGTAGTACGCGAAGGAGAGTTCCTGCAGCTTCGCAAAGCACTTTTCCCTGAGGTCGAAAGAGAAGCCCATTTCCGCCTTTCCCGCGACTCTGAAGAAGAAGTAATGCAGCATCGTCGTCCCGATGATCAGCAGGAGATAGAGGACAGCGAAGCGGATGAGTTCGCTCTGGCTTCCCATGCCGGCCGCATAGTAGTCGACAGCCTGCTTGTTGAAGATCGGGAAGAGGACATCGGAGATGGCGATGAGGAGGTTGAAGGCGATCAGGATGTAGACGTATTTGAAATACGGCTTGAACAGCGTGAAGATCTTCTTCCACATGGCCTTATTCAGACCCTCATCGGAAAAGTCTTTTTCTTCAAACTTCGTCGTCATGTGCTCCTCCTTTCCTTCTGGACTGTATCTCGTAGATACGCTGATACAGGCCTTCTCTGTTGATCAGTTCTTCATGGGTACCAATCTCGGAGACCTTCCCGTCTTCGATGACCACGATGAAATCGGCGTCCTTGGCACTGAGAGTACGCTGGGTGATGATGATCATCGTCGCGGAGGTATCAAAGCTGTGCAGAGCTTTCCGGATAGCCGCATCCGTCTCGGTATCGACGGCACTCAGGGAGTCGTCGAAGATGAGGATCGGTGAATGGTTGACGATGGTACGGGCGATGGCGATACGCTGTTTCTGACCGCCGGAGAGGGTCACGCCCTTTTCTCCGACCAGGGTATCATAGCCCTTTTCAAAGTCCTCGATGACCTCGTGGATCGAGGCGATACGGGAAGCTTTATAGATATCGTTCTTGTCCCTCTTCGGATCGGCGATCGAGAGGTTGTCATAGATGGTCTTGGAGAAGAGGAACGGTTCCTGTAAGACGATACCGATATTTCTTCTCAGGTGTTTCTTGTTGATGTCTTCGATCTTCACCCCGTCGATATAGATCTCGCCGGAGGAGACATCATAGAGTCTCGCCAGCAGGTTGACTAAAGAAGACTTGCCGGATCCCGTCGGACCGATGATGGCTACCGTCTGTCCCGGCTTGATGTGGAAGGAGATGTCCTGCAGGACTTCCACTTCCGGATCGTCCGCGTAGTGGAAGGAGACGTTCTTAAATTCCACATCGCCTTTGATAACAGGCGTTTCGCCGCTTTCCAGGTCTTCCTCTTCCTCTTCTCTTACTTCAATGAGACGGTTCGTGGAGACCACGACCTTTCCGAAGTCGGAGAGGATACGGCCGAGATTGCGGATCTGGTAGACGACTCTGGACTGATAGGTGATGAAGATGTAGAGAGAGCCTATCGACATCTCTCCGTTCCTGACCGCGAAGATCGATGTCAGTACTACGGACAAAATACCCAACATGCATATGAGGTAGGAAATGCCCCAGTAGTCGCCTAAGCCCTTGATCATATTGTAGGTGACATCCACATAGGTCCGATTCTGCTTATAGAAGGCTTCCATCTCATACTTTTCTCTGTTGAAAGCCTTGATGACTCTGACACCGCTCAAAGCTTCCTGCAGGAAGGACGTCATTGTGGATTCCTTTTCATCGGAAGCCTGGAAGAGCTTCTGTATCTTCTTGAAGAAGAAGTGGGAGTATAAGAAGACGATCGGATAGGAGATAGAGGCATATAAGGCCATCTTCGGAGAGATGGAGATCAGCGTCACTAAGGCGATGATGATGGTCGAGACGATGGAGAAGATCTCCAGGGCCTGGCCGGAGAAGAAACGCCGTATCGTATCGATATCGCTCGTACAGCGCTGTATGAGATCACCGGTCTTTACCCGGACGTGATAGGCATAAGGGAGCTTCTGGATGTGGTCATAGAGATCATCCCGGAGGTCTTTGGAGAGAGCTTCCGTGATCCGGTTCTGCAGGGTGAGTCTTCCATAGAGGAAGAAGGCCGAGACGAGATAGACACCCAGTAAGAATAACGCTACCACATGAAGGTGTTCCCTCAGATAAGCCGTTCCTCCTAAGACTTTATCCATCAGAGAGATAAAGACATTCCCGATCGGCTCTCCGCCTATGATCGTGTCGATCACATAGCTGAATACCAGACTCTGGAAGAGGGAGAAGAACGAAAAAAGGACGGTGATCACCGCCGCCAGGACAAAGGCCAGGCGATAGCCCTTCATGTGTTCCAAAAGAAAACGGAGTTTTTTCATACAATCATGAATTGTATCATAGAATCTCCGTTATTTCGACCAGATCCCCTTTTCCTGAAACTTTGCGTTCATTTCCGCCTTTTTCAGGCTGTCTAAGAGGTCATAATCCCCGTAGACATAGTCTATTTCCGCCAGTCCCTCTTCCAGCAGTTTCTCCTGTAAGAGGACGCCGTCCGCATAGACCCAGTAGAGTTCCCTGCCGTATTTATCGTACTTCCCGGATTCGCTTTCTTCCTTGACTGTGACGACACTGTCCTTTAGAAAAGCTGTGGTAAAATCCCTCGCTTCTTCATAATAAGGTTCTCCGATCTCCGGGGCATCGACAGATAACAATCTGACCTTTATCTCCTTCTTATCGATCTCCAGGATGACGGTATCTCCGTCTATCCCGTATAAAAAAGAGGCCGGGATGGCTTCCCTGTCCCGATGAAGATAGTTCCAGACACTGAAGAAGATGACAAGAAGAGAGGCGACGATGAGAAATCCATAGACTCTCTTTCTCCGCTTTGTCCATTTCACATCCCTATTATATAATCTTCTTATGAAGCAGAAAAAGAAAAGGAAGGTCCATCCTGTCAGAGTCCTTCTCATCCTTCTCATACTCGCCGGATTCCTGTTCCTGGTCATACGGGAGATCATAGAGAAGCAGAGAGAAGAAAGCATCCACGAGGATATCAGCTACCTTCCTTCCCATAACTACGACTGGAATAAACTGGATAACTCCAAAGGCTATCTGACCTATGAAGATGAAAACCACACTTCTTCCTTCGGTATCGACATCTCCGAACACAACGGGGATATCGACTTCGAGAAGATCAAAGAGGAAGGCGTTGAATTCGTCTTCATCCGGGCCGGCTGGCGGGGTGCTGTCACCGGGTATCTGAATAAGGACAAGCGCTTTGAGGAATACTACGAAGGCGCTAAAAGAGCCGGTTTATCCATCGGCTTCTACTTCTTCTCCCAGGCCGTGAATGAAGAAGAAGCCATAGAGGAAGCCGACTATCTCGCCTCCCTGGTGAAGGGAAAGAGCTTCGACCTCCCGCTGGTCTATGACTATGAGGACTTCTCAGAAGGCAGGATCGAAGAGCTCGACGGAAAGACCCGTACAGCCAATGCCCTGGCCTTCTTGGAGAGGATCGCCATGCACAACTATAAGGGCATCCTCTATACCAATCTCAACTGGCTGCGCTGGTATTACGATGTCAAAGACATCATCGATCTCGATATCTGGTTCGCCCAGTATCACGACGTTCCGCAATACCCTCATCCCTTCCGCCTCTGGCAGTACTCCGAAGAAGGCGAACTGGAAGGCATTGAAGAGAAGGTCGACTTCAACATCATGTTTATCGAAAAATAAAAGAGGGAGCTATTCAGCTTCCTCTTCTTTCGCATACTTGATGACCAGGTGTCTCTTGTTTCCCTCTCCGACAGAGACGGTGGTGACACCCTTGAAGTCCTGCAGATACTGGTGGATGACCTTTCTTTCATCATTCGGCATCGGATCCAGTTCGGCATCGATATGGCTCTTTCTCACTTCCTTGGCGACTCTGGCCGCTAAGGCCTTGACCTTCTTATAGCGGTCTTCCTTGTAGTGGTTGACATCGACGACGATGTTCATCCTCTTGCGGAATGTCGCGTTGACAGCGGCCTTTAAGACCGTAGTGATAGCCCGTAATGTCTGGCCGTTCTTTCCGATGACGATGGCATTGTTTTCCGCATCCAGGATGATGCGGTAGACCAGTTCGCCTTCCTTTTCCTTGGAAGGGGTGACGATGATCTCAATAGAGACTTCCTGATTGAGTTCCGTGAAGTAGGCACCCAGGTAGTCGAAGATGAATTCCTTGACATCCTGCGGCGTGTAGGCTTCGATCGTCACGGAGTTGCCGATACCGAAGAGATGTCTGGTCTCTTCGATGACCGTATACGTGATGTCTTCCTTCTTGCATTCCTGCGTTTTGACGATCTCGTTGAGGACATCGTCTACTGTTTTTCCGGTATATTTCTTCATGTGTGAATCTCCTACATCTTATTGGTCAGTTTGTCGACAGCGAAGGTCTTGATGATGTTGACGACAGAGTAGATGCTGTAATACAGCGACAGAGCTGTCGGCCAGCTGATCATCAGGACACCGATGAAGACGATCATGCCGTAGCTCATCATCGCGTTCTGATCCTTCGGCTTCTCATAGTGCTTGTGATGTCTGTCAGCTTCCGCTCTGGCCTTTCTCTCTGCCAGCATCTTCGGTGCGGTGATGGACAGAAGCTGCAGTACCAGCATCAATACATAGATGACAAGAGCGCCATAGGAACCCTGACGGAAGGACTCTAACGGTGTGAGGGAAAGGTCGACACCGAAGAAGACACCTGTTGCGACAGCTGCCGAACGTCTGACCGCATTGTACATGGCGATCAGGACCGGGAACTGGATAAAGGTCGTGAGAAGAGCCGTCATAGGATTGACGTCGTACTTCTGATAGAGCTTTGTCATCTCCATGGACATTCTCTGCTGGGAAGCCTGGTCATCTCTGCCTTCATACTTCTTCTGGATCTTCTGAAGTTCCGGCTGGAGTTCCTGCATCCTCTGCATGGAGACATTGGACTTGAATGTGAAAGCCAGGATGATCGCGTTGAGGACCAGCGTGACGATCATGATAGCGCCGCCGACACCGACATACTGGTTGAGGAAGTTGATGGCCTGGGCTAAAGGATAGATGAGGATAGCCGAGAAGACGCCCTCTTCCATCATCTCTTTAATGGTCGTCGTCAGATAGATCAGTTTGATATTTCCATCGGCGTCTGTGGCAGTCGGTGCACAGCCCGATAAAAGGAAGACCGCCAGGAGTACGCTCAGGACGATCATCACTCTTTTTTTATTCATATGTCTCTCCTTATTCATACTGCTTAATTATATTCTTTTTTATGAGCTTTTCCAAATCATTTTTATTGTCCTGAAAAGACCCTTCCAGGAAAGGCTTTCTGACGATGATGACGAGGTCCATCGGGTCCTTTTCAAAGTCTATGACAGACAGACACATCATGCGCAGCTGTCTTTTGACTCTGTTTCTGGTGACGGCATCCCCCAGCTTCTTGGATACCGAGATCCCGACTCTCGCGTTCTCTTCTCTCTTCGGTGCGTGATATACGACAAAAAGACGGCTGCTTTTCACGCGCTTCAAAGAGAGGATACGGGAGAACTCTTCATTCTTTTTGATCCGGAACTGTTTCTTCATAAAATAAAAGCCACCGCAGTGACTTTATGCCGATAAAACCTTTCTGCCTTTAGCACGACGTCTGGCAAGAACCTTGTGTCCGCCGACAGTCTTCATTCTGGCACGGAAACCGTGGACGTTCTGGCGTCTTCTCTTGCTTGGTTGATACGTTCTCTTCATGTGATAAGCCACCTTTCTACAATAACGTACTAATTTTAAACGATTCCCTCTTTGATGTCAATTACGGACTGCCTCTTTGACCTGTTTCCGGACTTCTCTCGAGAGGATGTAGCTGGAGGAACCCAGTTCTATGGAGAGGCCCTTTCTCGTCTCCAGGACGTGTCTGGCCCCGATCGCGCGGATATCCTCAAAGGAGACTTTCTCGAGATCCTTGAGTTCCAGGACGAGACGGAAGAGGCCGCTGCTGCAGGACTCGATGTTTTCCGCACCTCCGGCTGCTTCGATGATGCGAGCCGAGAGATCTCTCTTCTTCCCGGTAGAGGCGACATCATAGGCCAGGAAGCGGTAGTAGAGGAATACAGCTATGAACATGACCGCAAAGGCGCCAAGACCGACCAGAACGATCTGGCCGACGGCATTGCGGTACTGGATGTTTCTCAGGTTGATCACAAGATCAAACAGGCTTCCCGGCATCGCGTAGCTCGTCTCTGCCAGGCTGTAAGGGAAGCCGAGGAAGACAGACAGATAGACCAGCAAGCCGTAGACCACGGCGGAGATCAGCAGATAGAAGACCCATAATAACGGGGTCGTAAACAGCATCGTCAGCTCTGCCGGTAAAGGATTCCCGCAGAGGATGCTCAGTAAGCTCATTAAGATCATCGGCACGATGAGACGGCTTCGATCCTGGGAGTCTGAGATAAATAAGAAGGAGCCCAGATAAAAGGCCGGGATCATGAAGATGTTGATGACATA
>JAFOMB010000142.1 GCA_017419065.1 Erysipelotrichaceae bacterium
GGAACAGGTATAGGTCTCTGTGCCGTCTTCCTCGCAGGTCGCCTTCTTTGTGACCTTCTTCAGATAGTTGTGACCTAAGGCAGATACGGTCTCGCTGTAGGTGTGATTGCAGCGGCTGCAGGTATAGATCGTCATGCCGCTCTGCGTACAGGTCGCAGCTTCTGTCTCCTTTGCACTGTAGTCATGGCCTAAGGCCGGGGTGTTCTGTGTATAGGAATCCCCGCAGTTCGCGCAGACATAGAAGTCTGTTCCTCCGTTCGTACAGTTCGCCGGTGTCCCGGCCGCGCTGCTTTTCTGATAGTTATGTCCTGTTGCTGCTATAGTGACAGGATAGTTCTCCATCCCGCAGGCTGCGCAGTATATCGTGATCGATCCCGCGGACGTACAGGTCGGCTCCGATATGACCTCTTCGATATAAGCCGTCCCTCCGCAGTTCGGACAGGAGCCGTAGACATCTCCGGCGGTTAATGCTTCTACCGTATGAATATGACCGTGATCCTCTTCCACATGAAGAAACAGTCCTCCCAGGACCAGAGTCACGATCAGGATATATTTCAGCAGTTTCTTCATCTATTCCACCAGTTCCAGTCTTCCCTCAAGGCCGAAGCCGAGGTGCTTGTTGTTTTCAAAGTATTCAAGCAATGTCTCGACATCACTGGTCGTCAATACGACCGGTCCGCCATTGGCTTTGACTTCTTCATAGGAGAGATTCAGGAATTCCGGCAGGTTATTGTAATGGAACTCCTGGATACCGATGACATAGACCTTCTCATCATCGATCTCTTCCCCATTGAGTTCGCATTTCAATAATTCATGTCTTGATTTCGAATACACCACATGCATGCCCTTGGACAGCTGATAGAACTCTGTATGATCTCCAAGCCATGCCTCATCGCGGTAGATGTATAACAGCGCCTTCTTGAACTGGGCTCCGGTCATCTTCACTCCATAGGATCTGCCGTCATACGGATAGCACTCCGTGAAATCCTGCAGGGTGACGATCGGACCCATATGGTACTTCCGGACAGAACCCGATCCCATCAGAAAAACATCGACAGCCAGGGAATCCTTCATCGCATCCGCAAAGACACCCCCCAGTTCTGTCTGTGCCCAGCGGTCATGATGTTCCAGTTCATAGTCGAAGTTAGCCACGACCTTTGCATATTTGAGATCGGTCTTGGCCTTGATGGACTTGATGAGCTCTTCCATCCTTTCATCCCATGGACAGTGCCATTCATCGATCGGCAGCAGCTGCCACTTCCAGGCAGCGATGCGGTTATTGTCGGTGTCGATCAATAAGTCAAAGCGTCCGATCTGATCGGTCCCCGTTCCGGCCTGCACGATGAGGATGTCGTTGACGATGGCCGGCTGCGAGATCAGGGTATGGGAGTGACCGCCGATAATGATGTCGACGCCCCAGTCCGGATTTAATATCGCCGCCAGCTTCTTGTCTTCCTCATAGCCGATGTGCGTCAATAAGACGGTCAGATCGATATCGAGACCGTTATAGGCATTGCAGATGCGTCCGACTTCCTTGGCAGCTTCCTCGATCCCGATGAAGGAACCGATGAGTTTTTCTCCCTTTGTCTGGGAGATGACTTCTTCTGTCAGGATACCGATGAAGAGGATCTTCATCCCGTCGATCTCAATGATATGACATGGTTTGAAGAGCCTCGTATCGTTCTGCTTGATATAGAGGTTCGCATTGATGATCGGGAAGGTGGCCATCTTCTCCAGAAAGAGGAGATGGGCTACTCCATAGTCCGTTTCATGATTGCCCAGTGTCACGATATCCGGTGCCAGCAGATTGATGATCTGTATCGTGGAAAGACCGCGGAATTCCGAGTCCAGCACCGATCCCCGGAACATATCTCCGGCGATCGCATAGAGGACGTTCGGATCTTCATTCCGGCACTTGTTGATATACCCCGACAGCATCGAAACACCGCCGGTAAGCTTGTCATCGACATGATCTGCGAGAAAATCTCCATGCATATCATTGGAGTGAAGGAGAGTGATTTCTTTCACATTCATAGGTACCTCCTGAAGTGGATTGGATGGACAGAAAAATCTACTCCTGTTACGGACGGATCGATATGATTGTTACAGACAGACTTCTAATTATATTTTATCTCAATACCCTCTTCTTTTCCTATCTGTTTCAATAGAAAAGACCCCTTCCGGGATCCTTATCTGTTTTCCTTTAAGAAGCTCTGTATCCTGGAGAGATAATCCGGTGCTTCATCATAGACACCGTGTCCATATCCCTCATAGACATAGATCTCACAGCCCAGCTTCTCCGCGATATCTCTGGAGGCCTGTACTCCGACGACCTGATCTTCTCCCGCTCCCAGTACGAAGACCGGACAGGTGATCATCTCCAGTTCCTCATAGACATCGAATTTCTCTATGGCTTCGATAGATCTTAGGAAGTTCCGGAAATCGGTCTCTTCAGCACCGTCTCCGCTGTGGAGGATGATGTCTTTATATGTCTCATAGAAGGACGGTGTGTAGACTTTCTCCCCAAAGGACTCTACGAGCGCGGAGAGATCTCTCTCCTCTGCCAGCTGTTTCCACTTTTCTATGACGCTGTTTTCCGTATTGAATACACGGGAAGTCGTCGAACACAGGATCAGGGAATCGACACATTCCGGATAAAGAAGCGTCAGAGTCTGAGCGACCATGCCTCCCATGGAGACACCCATGAGATGGACATGATCGAGTCCCAGGATCTCCATCGCTGTCTTCGTATCGACTGCCATATCTTCGATGGTATAATTGACAGGTTCTTCCTTCACATGATCGAAGAGATAGATGTCATAGTCCTCTGCCAGCAGGGAATAGGCCTGGACGATCCCCTCTGCTGACCCCATGACACTCTTCAGGGAAAGCCCCGGCAGGATCACGAGTTTCTCTCCCTCTTTATTGCCGAAGCGGATGTATTCCATCGTGCTGCCTTCCAGATCGGCTTTCTTCACTAATGATTCCTCTTCTTCCTCTTTGACGAAGGCTATGCATGCCTCTTCAAAAGCTTTTGCCTTTTCATAGGAAGAGAAAGAGAATTCCTGTATATCTCCCTTGTCACCCTTCCAGTAGAGGTAGGTCCATGGACCGCTGTTTCCGCTCTCCGTGCTCTCCTGTCTTTTCTTCACTGTTCCGTCTTTTAACAGTTCAAAGAACGTCTGCCATTCCTCTTCCGTCAATTCCCTTGTCCCGGAGACAGTGATATATTTCTCAGTGAGCGGAAAAGCTTCTCCCTCTCTTTTTTCATGATAGAAGAAGTGCTTCCCCTCTTCTGTATACAGACGGTATCTCTGAAAGTACGGCGGGAATGTCGACGTGCTTTCTGTCCAGTAGAACTCTGTGATCTCTTCTTCCTTCACATCGCTTCCGACGGTATATTCCTTCTTCGTACAGCCGAATAATCCTAAGACCATCGACGCACATAACAGTACACTCATGATGACTCTTCCTTTCTTCATACAGAATACCCTCCTGAGTACACTTTTATTATACAGAAAAGGCGCTTTGAGCGCCTATATCACGCCGCTGTCCCTTTGCCTGTGCAAATCCGTTGACACCGTTTCTGTTTCAAACATAGTATAGCAGTAGATAAAAACGATTCAGGAGGAAATTATGGAAGCAATCGAAAGAGTATATCAGTTCTTAGACGAAGCACACGCCTATGCCTTAGCCACGACTGTCGGCGATCAGCCGAGAGTCAGAGTCTTCGGCACGTCCCTTCTCTATGACGGAAAATTATATATCCAGACCGGTAAGAAGAAGAGAGGCTCCCAGCAGATCGCGGAGAATCCGAAGGTAGAACTCCTCGCCTGGAAGGGCATGGAATGGGTCCGTGTCTGCGGCGAACTGGCTGAGGATGACAGACGTGAAGTCAAGACAGCCATGCTGGAAAAGATGCCGAACCTGCGTGCCATGTATAACGAAGATGACGGGAATATGCAGATGCTGTATTTCAAGAACGCGATAGCGACATTCTCTTCCCTCACTGCGGAAGACGAAGTCGTCTGCTTCTAAAAAAGATAAAGCCTTGGGATGACCCAAGGCTCTTTTTATCCTCTGTATATAGTGAAAGATTATATATTCAGCTGATCCAGTGTCGACAGAAACAGTTCTGCCTTCCAGAAGCGCAGACTCTCCTTGCGGGTGATGAACCGTGATACATCATCTACAGCTGACTTATAGTCAACACTTCTGAACCGCTCCTCCAGCATCTTCTTCAGCCTTTCGGAAGTAAGGACTTCCTCTTCTTCGATCTTTCCGGAGTTTCTCAGTTTATTCTGAAGATATTCCATATTGATCCGGGTGCCCTTGCCGATATAGAACAGATAGTCATAGTAATCTCTTCCCTTGACATGTCCCTTGTAATCCCGGCATAAGACCGCGTGGATCTTTCCCGCAAACAGTGTCGTTTCATCAAATATCCGGATCTCATAAGGGGATGGCAGCATTCTGTAGCGGTATTCTGTAATGCCTCCTTCAGGATTCTCTGTATCGATCTCCAGTTTGATCTTCATCTTCTGATCAGCCATGATCCGGGAGACATCTGTCCCCTTCGGAAAGAAAGACATCATCAGCGTGACGGTATTCGCTTTCAGAAAGGCACTCTGTACTTCTGTATCTTTCTTCTTCGCTTCGGCAGCGATATCGATCCCATAGGAGAGGAATTCCTTCTTCAGGGCAGGCAGATATTTCTCCAGATGGAAGTCCGGATCTCTGTCTGTCAGCGCGAAATCCAGATCTTCACTGAAACGGTCGAGTCCGTGGAATATCCTGAGACATGTTCCGCCGTAAAAAGCCGCTTTCTCAAAGAATCCCCCTCTGGAAAGTCCTGCCAGTGCGATCTCCTGCAGGATCTCCTTGATGGCATTCTCCCGCTCTTCTTCATTACGCGGTCCGTATTTTTCCAGCATCATCTCAAGAGCGCTGTCCATGAGTGTACTCCTTTCTTATCAGCTTGATCAGAAGGTCGGTGTTCCGGCAATGATACAGGGAAGCCAGCCTTGTCATCAGTTCAAAATCGCTGTTCTCAAAGATCTCTTCATCGATACGCTTATCTTCAAACAGAAGGATCTTCAGATCCCGGATACTCTGTACCTTTCTCCATTTGTACAGAGAATCACAGACGGCCTTTTCCATAGAGGCCATCCTGATCGACCTGCCTTCCTTTTCCAGACAGACAAGGCCTTCTGAAAACGCCTGCTCCGGGATATCACTGTATTCATATCTTCCGAATCTGTTCAGGTATGTCCTGTTCTTACGGACATTCAGGGAAGCCGATGTGATCGTATAAACTTTTTCAGGAATAAGACCATAATAAGAAAGGGCATAGTCAAAACTGAGATAAGAAGGAGAGAGGATAACAGACGCGAGAAGACAGGGATCGGTATCCCCCTCGGTCTCATAGATCCCCCGGTTGAGCCGGATCAGATTTCCCTTCTCCGTCTCTCTCCTGATCTTATCGAGCGGATTGGCATAATCTTTATACTTTTCCTTTAATATTGAGCTTGTAATTACCATATTTTCTCCATCAAATACAATTATATTGGATTTCATGGAGATTTCAATAGAAAAGCACTGTTTTCACAGTGCTCTCTTTATGGATAGTTCTGAGGTTATTCCTCTTCCTTCTTTCTTCCCAGTAAGAGGGCTAAGAGTCCTCCTCCGGCAGCGATGCCGATGCCGGCAGGAAGGATGTAGTCTTCTATGGAGGTGGAAGGGATCTTCTCGGTTGGAGAAGGGATGGTGTTGGTGTTTTCTTCCGGAAGGATAGGCTTCTCATCGATGTCGATGATCTCTTCCGGAATGAAGGTCTCTTCTTCCTGTACAGGTTCTGTATTGGCAGAAGGCTGTGTATTTGAAGAAGAAGAAGATGTCGTATAGGTCCCTTCGTAGATGACAATGGTCTTCGGGGCAGGTGCCTTCTTATAGACGAAGGTGAAGGTGAGAGTCTCCCCCTTCTTTAAGGTACCCGTGAAGTTGTAGGTCTGAGGGAGGTAGCCGTCGATGTACTCATAGGCGATGACCGGCTTGTCTCCTTCGTTGCCGTGGAGGGTGCGCTTCGGATGGAGCTCATGGCCTTCCTCATCCACATATTCCACATAGTACTCGATGAGATCTCCCTTCATGCCGAAGGAGGCGACATAGATACTGTCTTCCTTTAATTCCTGGGCACCGGCTAAAGCGCCTTCGATGCCGGAGAGGTGGAAGCCCTTGAAGTAGAAGCGGTCATCGGTGACCGTCACTTCGAAGTCGTTCGGATTGAAGGAGGTCTGATCATCCAGTTCGATGAGGTCCTTCTTTTCTCCTCCCTTATAGGAGAGTTTTCCGTATAGGCCTCCCGATACTGTCACCTTATAGCCGTTAAAAGCCTTTAAGATGACAGAAGACATCGTGATAAGGCAGATGGATAAGAGAAGTAAGAGAAGGAGTTTTCCGTATTTCTTCATATCAGGCTTTCTCCTTTCTGTCTTTAAGAAGCAGGCTTCCAAGGAAGACCGTTAATAAGAAGCTGATGCCTCCCAGGAGGAAGTGGACTTCGACCGGGATGGCTTCCGCCAGGCGGCTGCCGGAGGTCTTCGGGACTTTGACCCTGATGATCTTTTCGTCCGGGAGCTCGACCGCGAAGTTGACGCGGAGTCTGGCCAGGGTATCCTGGTAGATGTTGGTCTGGGTCTCGCCGTCGAGTTCGATGTGGATGGTGAGGACGCCTTCCTTTCCCGAAGGAAGCTCTTCTAAGAGGAAGAGGGAATCCAGGGCGTCGGTAGCTTCATGTAAGCCGACTAATTGGTTGCCTTCGCCTCCTACTGCCTTGGAGGAGTAGATGGTCTTTTCTTTTCCTTCAGAATCCTTGTAGCGCAGCTCATAGGAGTAGGCGCCGCCCGAGGCTTTGGAGCCGTCTTCGAAGGACTTCAGGATGTCGTTGGACATCCAGTAGGAGATAGCTTCCTTGTGGGTGTTTTTGATGGTGAACTCGAGATCGGCGGTATCGCCAGGTTCCATTCCCTGTAAGGCCTTGTTGATGGAGGCTTCGTCGTAGTTGCCTGTTAAGGCCGTGCCGTTGAAGGTGACGGTGAAGTCCGTCTCGATCTCCGGGTAGTGTTCCGCTTTGACTCTATAGGAAGGAAGCAGGAGAAGGAGTAAGGATAAGACTGTGACTATCTTCTTCATCATATCAGTTGCCCTCCTTTCCCAAGGCGAGATTGCCTTCTTTGTCTATGGTGACACTTCTTCCCCAGGCACTGAGTATAGCGTCCTTCGCGTTGTGGGTCTGGACGGCGTCGGCTTCCGCGTCCAGGCAGAAGGTCTTGCCGTCATAGAGATAGGTGAGGTGGATGACGGTGTAGCCGTCCTTGTCGACTGTAGAGGTCTCCTCCACCGTGACCTTGATGTCCTTGTCTAAATAGAAGGATTCTAACAGGTCATCGGTAGTCTCTCCTTTGGAGAGCGGCTTCTTATAGTAGAAGATCTCTCTTTCATCTGTAGAGGCCTTTTCGTCATGGATCCAGTTTTCACTCTTGGAGAAGTTGAGGTGGATATAGGAGGTATCGAGATCGTATCTCTTGGCCTCCTTTTCATCCAGCCAGTACTTGTATACCGTGAGTCTGACATATTCGTCGATCTCCCCGGAGTTGGTGATGCTTAATGTCTCCGGATAGACTTCCCCGTATCTGACGGTATCTCTTCCTTCTAAGAGAGAAGCGGTATAGGTGGTCCATTCTCCGTTTTTATAGTCTCTCTGTCCGACCTTCTCCCCGTTTTCATTGAGGGTGATCCCGATGTGATACATCTCGAACTGGGCTTCATAGTCCTGGGACTTGATCAGGGCAGCTCTGGTCCCCTGGATGAGGGAGAAGATGCACAGGGACAGGGATAAGAGGAAGAGAGGAAGGAGGATCTTCTTGTTGAGTTTCTTTTTCATATGTCTTTATCCTCCTATCCTCTGGATATTCCAGTCAGCCGACCAGTCGGCGAATAGCTCTCCCGCTTCATTGATGGAAGCCGGGACGAATTCGTAGACGACGACGAGGTTGAAGTCCTTTTCCAGGGTCTTCTGGCCCTCCTCGTTCAGGGTGATGTCGAGGGCGGCCTCCTCTTTCTCATGAAGAGGGAGTTCGTACTCATACCAGCCGTCCTTCAGGTTCCAGTGATCGCCCTTATACTCAAGGTATTTGAGGACCTCGTCTACGGCGAAGGTCTTTACCCGCACATAGACAGGATCGGAGCCTTCCGGGACGGAGATCACGACGTGCTTGCCGCCGTCGATCTTTTCTTCTTTGAACCTTGTCTCATCATGGAGCTGCAGGGTAGCCTGGCCTTTGGTCCTGGTGTAGGTGGTAAAGAAGGCGAAGGTCTTAGGGACAATGGTGAGAGTGATCAGAAGCAGACAGGAGAAGAGAAGTATCTTTCGTAGGGTCTTATTCACGATCACTCACCTCCTTTCTCCAGGTCGGATACCCAGACCCAGGTACCCTCGTCATTCTTGTTGAAGCTGTTCTTCGCGCCGTAGCCTCTCTTCCTGTTCTCGTTCCAGGTGTTCCGGAAGGAGAGGATATTGGACGCCTTGTCTTTCTGTAAGGTAATGGTCAGTTCATCAGCTGTGCCTTCCTTGATCTCATAAGCACCGCCGGCGTAGACTTCCTTGACGGTTACCTTGGAGCCTACCGGGAAGTCTCCTAATTCTATGGACTTCTTACCGGTTCCGTCATAGGTAAGAGATTCCATATCGTGATAGAGGATACTTCCTTCATACTCTACTGTCACTTCGAAGATGAAGGTGACCGGGGAGGAATCTTCCCACTTGTCCAGGATCTTCTCAATAGTGAAGTAGGTGAACTTCCGGTTGGTTACCGTGATGAATTCGATCACCTTTTCTCCCAAGAGGATATCCTTTCCGGAGACGGTGAATACGACATCCTGTCCGGAGATGGAGTAGTGGTCAGGTGCCTTTGTCTCATGGAGAGTGTAGGTGCCTTCATGGATACTCTTCACACTGAAGGAACCGTCTTCTCCTGTTCTGAATTCGTAGATGGTCTCCTTCAGAGAGCCGTCGGCCTGTACGTACTTCTGCGTCTGTACATCCTGGATGGTGAAGAGAGCGCCGGCGAGTTTCTCCTGCGTATCTTCATCTTCCTTGACGACCTTGAGGGTAGCCATCTTCTGATTGGTGACTGTGATGAATTCAACGGTCTCTTCATTGACAGTTACCTTACTGTCATAGATCGTGAATTCCACATCTTCTCCGATGAGGTAGTCGGCAGGTGCCTTCGTCTCGTGGAGGATATAGGTGCCGGCAGGGACTTTACGGACGTTGATGTTGCCATCGGCGTCTGTAATGAAGTCATGCGGTGCCGGTAAGAGGTTTCCGTCTTCCTGCAGATACAGTTTGGAATTCTTATCCTGGATCGTGAAGATGGCGCCTTCCAATGGTTCTTCGGTCTCGCCGTCGATCTTGACGATGCGCAGTCTTCCGAACTTCTCATTGACGAAGGTGATCTTCTCGAGTTCGAGGTCGCCGCTGCTGAGAGGTCTCTTGTAGGAGACATCAGCGATCAGTTCATCACCGGTATCCGTGACAGTGACATCTGCGTAGTAGATGTTCTTGTCGTAATTGATCATACTGTCATGGCCCTGACGTTCAGAGATATAGTATCTGAATGTCTTTCCGGCGTCTGCCTGTGTGTAGACGATCGGATCGAAGGTGACTGTGGATTCCGGTCCGCCGAATTCATCAGTGCTTCTGGACTGAAGCAGATCGCCGAATTCATTCCGCAGTTCGAATATGAAGTGATCCGGGAATTCTGAATTTTCAACGATCGTTCCACCGAGGACTTTCTTGTTTACCTGGAGGACTGCTTCGGTATCGTAGGTGATCTTTTCTTTGATGTTTGTGAAGGTAACGGTTACTTCTGTGCCGGAAATGACGCTTCCTTCTGCGTTGTCGGCAGACTGCAGTGACCAGTGAGCCGGAATATCGATCTCGCTGACCTTGTAGAGCGTGCCGGCCGGCAGATCGAAGATACTCAGGGCTTCCTTGTGTTTCAGGGTGAAGGTCATGCCGTCGGAGACACGGACGCGTTCCTTGGTATCAGCTGTTTCCTTTAAGCCCGGGAAGTCATCCTTGAGCGGATTACCGTCTTCATCGCTGAGTTCCACCTTGAAGGTGAAGGTATCATCTGTCGAAGCATCTGCGGTGACTTTGGTGATCCTGAGATCGCCCGGAACCGTTCTGTTTGTGAATACCGGTTCCGCAGGTTCATCGTTCAGGTAGTACTGTACGTTCGTGATGACCCTTCCTTCCGGACCCTTCAGTACTTCTACAGTGACCTTGTATTCCGTCATATCGTAGTCGATCGTATCATCCTTGCCTTCGATTTCACGGACATAGTAGGTGTAGCGGTATCCGGCATTCTCTTCGGTATAGGTGATCGTATCGAAGCGGGCAATAGAGTAGCCGTAGTGCGGGTTCCTGACCGGATCGCCGTTTTCATCGAGGACAGTGTTTCCGTCTTCATCGAGGAGGAATTCCTCATTGTCGATGACGCCGTTTTCTGCTGTCTGGATGGTCTTCTTATTGTGATCGAGTAATTCAAAGGTGAATTCGCCTTCTGTGATCTCTCTGCCAAGCAGTCTCTTATAGGCAACAAGATCCAGGTAGGCAGGTTTGTAGGAGTATTCATTAAGGGCCGACACACGGGCAACGTTGCCGGATGTGATCATTCCGCTTGCGTCCATGATGCCTTTCAGTACCCAGTTCGACGGGATTCCCACTTCTTCGACCGTGTACTGTGTTCCGGCCGGAAGGTTCGGGATGACGACCGTTTCACCGACACGGCAGGTCACATAGATGACGCCTTCTGTGACAACAGCCTCATCGACATCCTGCCACTGAGCGTACAGGGTAACCGTTGACATCGGCTCTGTTTTGATGTCGATAATGTCTGCATCGTTAAACCGATCGCCGCTGCCGTCTTTTTCGGTACTCCATCCTAACAGAACTGCACCTTCTTTGCTGAAAGTGCAAGGCGGTAAATAATTGCTTCTTCCAAGGATAGCCCGGAAATCATCCATGCTTCCTTTCCCGCCGTTTGGATCGAAGGTGATCGTGTAGTCGTTGCGGTCATAGTAGTAGTTGATGACGTTCTGGCTTTCATCTTCCGAAACAGTGATCGTCTGTGCTTCCGGGGTCTTGTAATAGCTATAGGATTCATCCTCAAGGAAGAACGAATTCTTTACCGGACCGGTGAATTCATCACCTGCCAGTAAATCGAATGTCTCTGTATCATCCAGTTCATAGTTCGAGGCATCGACCTGTTTGTAGTGATTGACAGTGACCTTCACGGATTCTGTCCATTCCGCATAGAGGGTCGTTACCTTGTTGAACGCAAGAATAGCAGATCCGGTTACAAGTTTATCGGCAGTGTAATGCGTTCCAGATCCGTCAGCCTCAGTATTCCATCCGGTTACAAGATAGCCGTCTCTCTTGATATCTCCGGAGTTAGGGAGGAAGATATACCTCGGAATACTCTTGTAGTAACGGACATCCGTCTCTTCGCCGGTGAGGGCAAAGGTACCGCCGTTGGCGTGATAGACGAGTACAGCTGTATTTTCATCTGCGACAGGTTCATCCGCCTGCAGACGTACAGCGTTACCTTCATCCTGCTTGGTCCCGATGACGATCGGCTTCGAATCCTTTCCGTTGTCGACATAGTCGACGATCTCACCGTTGGCAGCCGGAACTTCTTCCGTTCTCTCTTCGACGAACCAGTCTATCGCTGTTCCATCCTTGAAGAGTTTACCGAGGGAATCCTTCAATGTGATCTTGAAGGTGAATACATCATTCTGATTGTATTCATCGACATTGCCGTCTTTGTAGATTCTGAGCGAGCCCGGTTTTGTCCGGTTGTAGAATACGAAACCGTCATCATCGTAGACGATATCCGCTCTGAGAGAACCGTTCGGATTCTCTGTAACAGTAACTGTCACGACTTCTTCGTGGGAATCCATGAAGACATTCGGATCGTTCGGATCCATTTCTCTGATGCGGTAGGTGTGTACACCCGGTTCACGGTAGACGAGGATCGGGAAGTCGAGATAGCCGCCGTTTATTACCCCGGCCCTCATCGGATAAGATTCTTTGAGATAATCGCCGAACGGACCGATAAATTCAAATTCTGTCTGTCCGTCTTCGGTTACCTGGAACATGAAACTCCGCGGTTCCGCAGGTCTGCCATCCAGGAGTTTCATACCTTCCAGTTTGGCGGTAGTGATCTCCGGTATGTATTTATCGACAAATGTCGCTGTTACTGTTTCCATGGATTCGATAACACCGGTGTTGTTTTCCACTCTGACAAGTGTCCAGCCGTCCGGGATATCGATCTCCGTTACTTTATAGGATGTTCCTGCCGGGAGACCCTGGATGATCGCCATCTCGCCTCCCTTGAGAGTGATATCAAACGCGCCGTCCTTGACATCGACATTGGTATCGATCTTCTTGAAGACTGCTGTCAGAATGATGTGATCACCCTGCGCATAACGGCCCTTCGGGATCACGCCCTGATCTTCATACTCGTAGCCGTTTGCTTCATCTACCCAGTGATCGAATACATAGCCGTATTTGACCAGTCTATTGGCAGGTAGTGTATTGTCCTTATCACCGGAGAGCGCACTGTCAGGCATCGAACCGATGGTACCTTCTCCGATGTAGGAGACATTGAAGATATTTCCTTCCCAGATCCAGGTACCGGCCATACCTGACGGATTCGCGCTGAAGACGCCAGGGAATCCAATCGGATAAACAGAAGGCGAATCTTCGTATTTCTTGACCCATTTTCCGGAATAGCCTTCCCCTGTAGGAGTCGGTAAACGGTTATCTTCAGACGTGTAGTAATTGCCGCCGCCGGAATTGAACCAGAAGGAGCTGTTGAGCGTAATCTCTCTGAATACACATCCGTGGAAGATACCGGAGAGATTGTCTCTGTAACCGTGGCCTATATAGAATGTTGAAAGATCCAGCACTTCCAGAGATGTAAGATTCGAGAACAGGTACGTAGCCCAGCCGGCACCGCGGAGATGAACGTTCTCCAATACCAGTTCTTTCAGTGCAGGCAGATTTGAGAACAGACCTGAATAGAATCCGGCATTAGGGTTCCAGTTGCTTACGTCTAATTTCTCAAGGCTGTTGCAGCCGTTGAAGACATAGCTTCTGGTGTTGTTAGCAGTCTGCGTGGAAGCATATTCATACGTGCCCATACCGTCTGTAACGTTGCTGACATCCCAGGTAGAGAGGTCTAATTCTTTCAGTGATCTGCAGCTATAGAATGTATTTCTTAAATTGGTGACAAGAGAGGTATCGAATCTGCTGACATCAGCACTCTGCAGATTCGTCATTCCGTTGAAGAACGAAGTGATTACCTTCGGCCGGATCGCATATCCATCTGCGACTGTGACGGTATAGACGCTGTTCTTGTTCCACGAAACAGTATTGTTGTCTTCAAAACCCGTATAAACAGTACCTGTATATTCTACATCATTGATCGTTACTGTTCTTCTGGAGTTGTTCGGATATGTCTCCGTGCTTCTGAAGAAGGTGAGGTTGCCGTCTTCGTCTAAGATCGCATAGGCGGTACCTTCGAGTTCCTCATCTGTCGCATGGTAGACTTCTCTCTGCGCGGCAGCCGTTCTCTTCAGATCCTCTGTATCTGTCACAGTGCCCATCAAGGCAGATGGTCCGGAAATACTTCCGCCGGCACTTACACCGAACGGGAAAGGATGGAACGGTTCCTCAACAGGCGCAAACGGGCTGTCGAGTTTCGTGATGTAATACGGTAATTCTCCTTCCGGCAGATCTTCTCCGAAGAGTTCCACATGGAATGTGAATTCTGTATCCGGATCATAATCTTCCGATTCCGGATCGATGTACTTGATGATCTGCAGGGTACCCGGATTGAGTTCATTGCGGAATACCGGCATACTGCCTTCTCCCTCTTTCCAGGTGACAGATTTGACGCCATCTTTTTCGCTATATTCCACGTTCTCCGGATCGATCATTTCCTGAACGATATCCAGGACACCCTTACCGGTATCGGTAACAGTCAACTTATAGCCGAACCAGGATTCGTCAAAGACGATCGTATCGTAATCCTTTCCGTCGTATTTCTTTGTTTCATGAACGAGGAAGTAGAAGGTCTTGCCGTTGTCGTTCTGATCGAAGTGGAGTTCTTCAAAGGTGATGACGCCTTCTCCGTTATTGGTCTGCGCTTCCGCAAAACCCCACTCTCCGGTATCCGGATCCTGTGCGAACAGTTCAAAGGTAAACTCGCTGTCCTGCAGCTGTCTGCCCTTCATTTCCTTCCAGGCTACGAGCTGTTTGGAGCCTTCCGCTTCGTAGCTGTTCTCAAAGACGATCTCATCGATCTCGTTGCCGTCTTCGTCGAGATAGACGACGTTCACATCGAGTGTGCCGTTCACCTGTGTATCGTCGATCGTGACGACTGCATAGAATTCTCTGGTGTCATAGGTCACACCGTCTGTGCCGTCTGCCTTCACCGATTCAACGATGCGGTATCTGTAAGTCTTGCCGGCATCCTTTTCTGTGTAGTTGATCGCACTGAAAGTGACCGGTGCCACGGAATAGGATACCGATCCGTCTTCGTTGTAGTGGACTTCTGCGTCCTGGTTGGTAGACATCTTGACGACGCCACTTTCGCTGTAGACAGTGAACTGGAACTGATTTCTCTGCATGATGCCGCATTCCAGCATCTTGAAGGCCTTCAGATTGATCCTGCCCGAAGCGTGGTATTCGTTGACGAACTTGGAATAAGCGGAACCGTTCGGAGGAATGACACCTGTCGCACCGGTCGAAGAGATGAGACGGAAGCCTTTTCCGTTTGCCTCAGTGACCTTGTAGCGGACATTCTGATCGATCTCTTTGATGTGGATCTTCTGGTTGTATTTGATCGAAATATCCCAGGTGTAATCGACACCGATCTTTCCGGAAGATACGACTGTATCTCCTTCCAGGATGTCATAGTCATAATTAGCGTATACCGGTTCTTCCTGTCCATCGACGATCCTTGCGAATTCGAAGGTAAAGGTAAACGGCGTTTCAAGAAGCTTCGTATTATCTTTGATATCTTCGTAATTCTTCAGTTCCTTCTCGAGGTAGAGATCGCCATACGGATGGTAGCGGTTGATGATGTTCATACCGACATATTCCGGTACATAGGAAGATACGAGTCCTGTGACGACTTCCTTGACGGTATAGACGATCGGAACACCTTCTTCACCTTCACGGTTCTTATACAGATCCTTAAATTCGTAGTTCCATTCACCGGTATCCTTGTCTGCCTTGATGTTCATCCTGCGGATCTCTTCTCCATCCGCATAGAGAATGACTGTCAGGGTAGATGGACGTACGGTCTCATCATCGCCTTCCCAGGTCTTCGTTCCAGGAATGCTGATCTTTTCAGGTTCGTGTGTATTGATAAACTTGTAGGTACTGTCATCTTCCTTGATCAAAGAGCCTGTATAGGCATCGATGATCTCTTCTGTGACACTGTAGCGGATCGGTCCGTGTTCATCTGCGTACGGAATGTTGTCAAAGCCGCTTTCCCAGACCTTGTTTCCTTCTTCATCGATGATCGGAAGAGTCAGGGTCTTGCCGGTATCGACACCGTTGGCGAACAGGTGGAATACGACCTGAACAGGACGTACGCCGTCACGGTTGTTTTCATCGTTCCATTCCTTCTTCACCTTGATGGAGTGTTCGATCATACCGACCTTGGTGTAGTCCTGACGGACATACATCTCAGTGAATTCCGGATTCTGTGCGGAAAAGGCTCTGGAGGATGCCTGCATGTAGGAGTTGTTGTAGGCATGGCCGTCTTCGGCGATCAGTTTTCTGGCTTCTTCACCGGAAGGCGCCTTCATGCTGATGTAGATCGCAAACCACTGATCCGGCTGCAGTTCAAAATCATCCGCGACTGTCTGGCCTTCTTTGAGAGGCTGCTTGGACGCATCGACGGCGACCATCTTGACATCGGCCAAATCGCCTGTGTAATCCTCAGCTCTTGTCCAGATCGAAGTATCCTGGAGATTCGTATTGACCGGATGCCACTTGATGCCGGTAGCAGCTGTCGGATCCACTACCTCCAATGGGAGGCTCTGTGTTGCGTAGTAGACAACAGGATCACATCCGAGGTCGATCAGACTCTGGACATTGATGCCGTTGTAGTAACCCTGCCAGGTCGGCTTGTTGATATCGATATCATCATTGCCTTCTGCGGCGTGGAATGTTTCGAGATTATCGAAGATGCGGATATTCGAAGAGATCGTCTCATCGTTGTTTCCGAAGAGGAGACGGTAGGAATAGTTTCCTCCCTCGTAGACATCTCTTCTGTTTCCTTCCGGATCATCGTGGTAGATACCGGTCGTATAGCGCATCTCGCCGTTGACGTCGACGTCTTTTCTTAAATAGGTTCTCGTAGCGTCGACTTCGTCGATCGTTGTATAGACACCGGCATAGACAAAGCTCGGAGTATCTCTGTTCGGATCGAGATCCTTCATCATCTTCTTTTCCGTATCGTTGTCAAATGCCAGTTCGGTAGAAACGTTGTTGGAGGAATACGGATCATCCGGTTCACCGCGGTAGTTCTCGATAGTTCCGAATTTATCCATATCCGCTTCAAAGGCGATGACGTTGTGGATGTAGTCACCGTAAACAGCCATGTTGTCGAGAGTGTACTCCGCCCAGAATTCAATAGACGGAACATCCTGATAGTAGAAGGTATCTCCTTCCTTGAATCTCTCGGCTGTCGGCTGCAGTTCGACTTCTACGATCAGGAGTTGTCTCTGGACACCGTCCTTTTCGATCGTCTTTGTATAGGTATCCAGGATCTTGTCTTTCGAACGGACAGTCACAGATCCCTCTTTATAGCGGACACCCGGCGGCAGGAGGTCATACCAGTAGCCGTGTGTCGGAACTTCCAGTCTGCCATCGGCGATCGCCTGTTCAAATGTCTTCTGTTCCTTGATGAACGTTTCGACTTCGACTCTGGCGTTGTATTTGATATTGATGGTGTTTGTCGAGAAGTCGATATCTTCGATCTTCTGACTTGCTTCTTTATATGGATAGACCTGGGTATCGGTCGAATAGCCGTCCATTTCGTTGAAACCGTCTTTCGGCTTTCCCTTCTGTGTCGGAGCATCCTTGATGTCGACGATCAGCCAGCTACTATCTGTTTCCGGTACATCGTTTCTGGTCGCGATCAGGTCAGCGGCGTTCCATAAGTCCAGACGCGGATTCGGGGAACTGTCAAACAGACGGTTGACTTCCGCCATGATCGTATCCGACGGTTTTAAGCGGATGACGACGCGCAGGTCATAAGAGATAGCGGCGATCTTCTCCGTGACGATCCAGTTGCGGATGTTTTCCGTATCGGCCGGCAGATCGACGACAGCGCCGTTTACCACTGTTCCGTCTGTCAGTGTGATGACACAGGAACCCGTTGCCCAGCTGGCTGTTGCGTATGGTTCCCAGACACCGTTTCTCAAGATCTCCAGATGGTA
>JAFOMB010000143.1 GCA_017419065.1 Erysipelotrichaceae bacterium
ATCACCCTGAAGGAGTATCAGACACTGATCCTGTATAAGTAAGAGAAGAAAGAAGAACAGAGTCACAAGGCGCATTTCAGCGCCTTTTTTCAATTAGTTAGTATATACTAACAATAGAGAGGAGGTCCTTCTCATGAAGATCTATGAATACGGAAAAGAGAAGAAGGAGATCTGTATCCTGATACAGTGTACGGCAGAACCCTGGTGTGTCTTTGATGCCTCAGCGAAGGAAGTATCCAAAGACTTCCATGTCTGCCTTGTGATCGCGGACGGTCATGATGAAAGCGGAAGCGACTTCCAATCGATCGAAAAGACTGTCGATGATCTCATCACGGTTCTGAAAGAAAAGGAGATCCGCAGGATCGACCTCCTGTATGGCGTCTCCATGGGCGGTGCCTGTGTCACCCGCTTCCTGGCTGTCTCTGACATCCCGGTAAAGAAAGCCGTCATAGATGCCGGCATCACACCATACCCTTATCCGAAGTGGATCTGCCGTCTGATCTCCTGTATGGACTGGGCAGGGATGATGCTGGCGACGAAGTGCTATCCCATCATGAAACTGGCAGCGCCGCCGTCCCGCTGGACGCCGGTTGGGGAAGATCCGGAGGAACACTACCGGAAGATCTTCGAATTCGAAAAGAAGCACTACTCCTCAAAGACCATCTACAACGTCTTCTATTCCGCCAACAATTATCAGATGCCGGAAAAGATCCCGGTCCTGGATACGGAGATCGAATACTGGTATGGGGAAGAAGAGAAAAAAGCCCGGAAAAACAACTGCGCCTATGTGAAGAAGATCTTTCCGCAGACTTTGGAGAGAGAATTCAAAGGTCTGGAACACGCGGAACTCATCCTGATGTATCCGAAGAGGTTCCATGAAGAAATCATGCGTTTCATGAAAAAAGACTGTCACTGACAGTCTTTTCAGAACCGGTAATCATCCAGGATATGAAGTCCCAGGTCTTTGAGTTCTTCCTCTGCTTTTCTTCTGTCTTCCGCAGATTCCCGTATCCATTCCGGATCATGGGCATCGATGCCCCAGATACAGGTGACCGGATACTCCGCGGCGATCTTCCAGAAGTCCTTATGCGGATAGTAGTATTCTGTTTTGCCGTTATCGAAGACAGCTGTGCCTCTTCGTATCCCCTGGAGGTTGATCTCCATCGGGGTATTCGTTTCAACGGCTTTTTCGATGATCTTCCTCGAGATCTTCTCACAGGTCTTATCGAAGTGCTTCTGCCTGAACATGAAGACATCCGGATGACAGAGGTAGGTGAAGAGTCCTGTCTCCAGTCCTTCCAGGATCTGGGCACAGTAGAGTTCCAGGTCCTCATCTGTACAAGGCGCGAAATAGGAACCGGTGCCGTCCGGCTTCTGGAAGTGCTGTCCCAGGATCAGGTAATCCGCTTTATTTAATAATTCCTTCTTTTCCTCATAGAAGCCCGGATACCACTCCGTTTCTAACCCGAGTTTTATCTCGATCTGATCTTTATATTTTTCCTTCAGGAAGAGGATAGAGGAGATATAGTCATCCAGCTGCTCATATTCCATGCGGGAACGCGGATGGGAGATATGCTGATACGGCGCGTGATCTGAGAAACCGAGAACGGAATAACCGGCATCAATAGCGGCTTTTACATAGTCTTCATCAGTACCGACGGCGTGATTGCAGCGGGAGGTATGGGTGTGATAGTTGTATAACATAGTCTTTCTTCCTGATTTCTACGGAGGTATTCTATCACGTTTTCTCTGAGACAGTAAAAAAAGACCCCGAGGAGATATTCCCGGGATCTTCATAATTATGATGTTTACTTTTCTTCTTCGTTGACGACGACCGGTTCCGGTGCGTTCTTAGCGACAGACTTGATGCCGTTCTTGCAGGCAGCCATCGTAGTGTAACCTTCGGAATGACCGACAGACTTGCCGTTGGCAGCGATCAGACGGAAACGGAATTCGCCGGCTTTGTCTGTATAGACTTCGAATTTCGGATTCTTTTCCTTCTTCCAGCCTTCTTTTGTCTGATCTTCGACAACAGCGACCGGAGCGTTCTTGGCGACAGAAGCGATACCCTTCAGTGCGCCCTTCTTGGAAGCGTAACCCTGTGAAGCGAGGATCGGCTCAGCGTTTTTCGCACGTAAAGTGAAATACACTTTATCTTTGCTAGTCTTGACGACATACTTTCCCATTGGTTTTTCCTCCTATTATATGGTACTATCTGTTACTTTTATTATAAATTTGTCAAGTACCCAAATCAAGTACCCAAGTACCCCTTTTGTCGGGGAGGAGGAGATGATAGTATAATGAAGACATGCTGAATGATACGATCTGTGCTGTCTCTACAGCACTTCATGAAGGTGCGATCTCCATCGTCAGGATGAGCGGAAGCGAGAGCTTCGACATCCTGAAGAAGGTCAGCGATATCCGGACATGCAAAGCCAATACCATCGTCTACGGCCACATCAAAGAAGAGGGGGAAGTCATCGATGAAGTACTGGTGTCTTTCTTCGTGTCTCCGAAGTCCTATACGAGAGAAGATATGGTCGAGATCAACTGCCATGGCGGGATCGCCGTCACCAGGAGGATCCTCAATCTTCTCTTAAAGGAAGGCTGCCGCATGGCGGAGAGAGGCGAGTTCACCAAGAGGGCCTATCTCAACGGCAGGATCGATCTCTCCCAGGCCGATTCTGTCAATGACCTGATCTATGCGAAGACATCGCTTCAGTCCAAGTCGGCGATCAGAGGTCTGAGCGGCAGTGTCGAAAGACTGCTGTATCCGCTCATGGAAGAGATGAAGGATGTCATCTCGATGATCGAAGTCAATATCGACTATCCGGAATACGAAGATGAAAGACAGATGACCCAGGAAGTCATCTATCCGTATCTGACGAAGTGGATCGACGAGTGCACGAAGATGATCGACAAGGCGGAACGCTTCCGGGTGGTCAAGGACGGGGTCAAGACCGTCATCATCGGAAAGCCGAATGTCGGAAAGTCCTCCTTACTCAATGCCCTGTTAGAGAAAGATAAAGCCATCGTCACCGATATCGCCGGAACGACCAGAGACCTCGTAGAGGGAAGAGCCGTACTGGACAATGTAACGCTGGAGCTCATCGATACCGCCGGTATCAGGGAGAGTGAAGATGTCATCGAGAGGATCGGCATCGACAAGTCTCTGGAAGCCATGGAAGAAGCGGATCTCATCCTGCTGCTTTTGGACAGCAGCGATATTGATGAGGAAGATGAGAAACTGCTGAAGGCGACAGAGGGAAGAAAGCGCCTCGTCGTCTACAATAAAGACGATATCCATCAGGTAGGAGATCTTCATATCAGCGCCAAGAATAAAGATATCTCCGCCCTGGTGAAGAGGATCAACGACCTCTATCAGGATGATATCGATCTCGTCGATGAGGACATCTTAAACAACGAACGTCAGATCGCCCTGATGAAAAGATGCCTGTCGGAACTGAAGGACATGGAGAAGAAGATCGGAGAGATCAATATCGATGTCCTGCTGATAGATCTGGAAGAGGCGTACCGCGATCTTTCGGAGATACTGGGAAAGGAATACCGGGAGGACCTGATCGATCACATGTTCAGGAACTTCTGTCTGGGGAAATAGTATGTGGATCGATTCACACTGTCATATCAATGATGAAGCCTTCGATGAGGACAGAGAAGATGTCCTGAGGAGGATGAAGGAGAATGGTGTCTTAAAGGCCATGATCGTCTCTCTCAATAAAGAAGAACTGGAGAAGACGAGAAAGATCGAATATGAAGGACTTACCTTCAAAAGAAGCATCGGTGTCTATCCGGAAGATTCCTACCGTTTCTCTGAGGAAGAGATCAGGAATATATATGAGGAATTCCGCAGTCCGGATATCGCGGCCATCGGGGAGATCGGCCTCGACTATCACTGGGATAAGGATCACAAGGAGAGACAGAAGGAAGTCTTCTATGAGCAGCTGCTGCTGGCGAAGCAGCTGGATAAACCTGTCATCATCCATGCGAGAGAAGCCGCGGAAGACACCTATAAGCTGATAAAGGAAAGCGGTGTCCGGAAGGGCGTCATGCACTGCTACAGCGGTTCTAAGGAGATGGCCAGGGAATTCGTGAAACTGGGTTTCTACATTTCCTTAGCCGGAACAATTACTTTCAAGAACGCCAGAGAACCTAAGGAAGTCGCTTTATCGGTACCCTTAGACAGACTGCTGATCGAAACAGACTGTCCGTATCTCACCCCGGTCCCTCACAGAGGCAAGAGGAATGAACCGTCCTATGTCGTCCATACCGGTTCCTTCATCGCGGAGCTCCTGGGCATGGAAGAAGAGGAATTCCGGAAGCAGATCGAGAAGAATTACGACGAACTCTTCGGTATTGTATAATAGGAAGAGTCTGAAAGGAGACAAGCCATGAACGCTTTCATCTATATCATCCTGTTCGCTATGGTCATCATGATGTCCTTAAAGAACTTCAAGATGATGGGACGCTATAAACACAACAAGGATTACATCGCTGCCTACCAGGGTCTTTTAAAAGGCGAGGACGGCAACTATCAGGCGATCTGCGACTACATCGGAAAGGAAGAAGCCGCGGAGTTCCAGAACAAGGGACGCATCCTGAAGCTCTTCTATGACCTCGACTACGGCACGGCTGAGGAGACACTGGAGAAGCTCGACCTTCATGACTTCTATTTTAAGAAGGACCGCTTCGATCCGGAAAACGCCAATATGAACGCCGACAGCGCTTTGTGGATGATGCTGGACATGGCCAAGGCCGCCAGACTCGGTAACTTTGCCTTCAACGACAGACTGATGGAGATCTATGACAGAAACAAAGATGTCCTGGAAAACTACCTGGAATATCATCTCCTGCATTCCTGCCATGACATCGTCAATAAGAAAGAGGGACGCGATACGAAGTTCCTCACAGACCTGCTGAAGGGTGAATACGAATACAGATACGACAAGCAGATGATCGGCTTATACAAGCGCTTTGCGGAAGCTCTGCTGGCCTATGAGGATGATGGTCTATTAGGCGAATACGAAGTTGAAGATCTCCCTCGCTTTGCGGGAAGTCTCATCGGCGCCGGCTTCATGAAGGAACTGGGGATCTATGATACCTGGGCTCCAAAGGAAGACAGGGAAGAAGAAACTGCTGAAGATACCGCAGAAGAAGTGACAGAAGAAGCGGAAGAGACAGCGGAAGAAGCTGTCGAAGATAAAACAGAAGAGATCATAGTAGAAGCACCGGTAACGGCAGCGGAAGAAGTAAAGGAAGAAACAGAAGAAGAAACTGTTTCTGAAGAAGAAAGAAAAGAAGAAAAGACAGAAGAATGAAACTGATCGTCGGTTTGGGAAATCCGGGAAGAGAATATGAGAAGACCAGGCATAATGCCGGGTTTCTCGTCGTGGAGGAGGCAGCGAAGAAGCTGTCTGTTTCCTTTGATAAGAAGGGATTCCAGGGAGAGTATACTGTCTTCTTCCATAAGGGAGAGAAAGTCATCCTGCTCAAACCGCAGACCTATATGAACAACTCCGGCTTCTGTGTCGGAGAGATCGTAAGCTACTACGATATTGATCATGAGGACATCCTGATCATCCATGATGATCTGGATCTGCCTTTAGGTTCCCTGCGGTTACGCACCCGGGGGTCTTCAGGCGGTCAGAAGGGAATGGCGTCCATTCTCGATGCCCTGCAGGATCAGAAGATCAAGCGCATCCGTGTCGGGATCTCCCATGACCGGAAGATCGATACGAAAGACTATGTACTGGGAAGCTTCCACGGGGAAGAGGAAGAACTCTTCAAGGAAGCCGTCAATGAAGCGTCAGACGCAGTGATCTGCTGGCTGGACAATGACTTCGATACCGTCATGAACCGCTTCAACAAAAAGAAAGAAAAAGAAAAAGAGAATGAGAAATGAATTCCTGCTGAAGATGCTGTCAACAGCGCTGAATGACTATGATCATTCTTTTTTGGCTTTCCGCTCCCTGGCAGAGGAAGCTGCCAAGATCGCCTTACGTGCTGAAAAGGAGACGAGGAAGATCCTGGTCATCCGGGAAAACAATTTCATGGCTTCCAAACTGAGGGAACACCTTCTCTCCTGGTTTGAGGAAGAAGAAGTCGTATCCTATCTGCCGGAAGAATCATTACGGGCGGAAGAGATCGCCACATCCTTTGAAAACCGGGCAGACAGACTGAGTGCCCTCTATTCGATCCTGACGGATGACAGGGTGAAAGTCGTCGTCCTTTCTCCTTACGGCTATATCCGCCATTTACCGGCGAAGGAAGAGTTCCTGGACGGGATCATCCGCTTGAAGAGGGATGATGAATATCCGCGGGAAGAACTCATTGAAAGGCTCAGGAAACTGGGCTATGAGAAGGTATCGCATGTCGAAAGACCGATGACCTATGCGGTCAGGGGTTTCATCGTCGATGTCTATTCCGTCAACTATGACTTCCCGATCCGTATCGAGTTCTTTGACGACATCATCGATTCCATTCGAAGCTTCGATGTCAACTCCCAGCGGACACTGGATATGATGGAGGAATGCGAGATCATCTTCGCGAAGGACGTCTTCTTTTCCGAGGAGGAGAAGCAGTTTCTCAAGGACAATGTCCAGGTGCTCAGCGGAGAGATGGAACTCAATCTGGAATACCTCTATGAGGATGTCTATCAGCAGAACCAGTACTTCTACTATGCCTATTTCACCAAGAGCCATTTAAAGGACTACTTTGATGATCCTCTGGTGTATCTAAGTGATGAAGATAAGATCAGGGAACACCTGAAACTCTTAGGTGATGAGACTGTCAACTATATCCAGGAGATGGCAGATGAAAAGAAGCTGCCGTTGCGCTTCCACGTCTACGGGGACTTCACAAGACTCTTAGTCAACGCCCATATCCTGCATGGCCAGCCGTATGGCTCCCTCTCCGGCTTTGAGGAGATCGATCTTCCGTACGGGAACATCGAGATGCTGATAGGGATCATGAACCAGGAGAGGAATAAGAGGAAACTCGTCATCCTGGAAGACAAGGAGATGGAGATCTTCATCAATGCCTGCATGCGTCTGAACATCCCGTATACGGTCTTCTCCGGGGAACTGAAGGAAGGCATCAGCATCTGCTACGGCTATTTCTATGGAGGCTTTGAGATCGAGAAGCTCTCTTTGAGCGTCTTTACCTCCAAGGAATTATTCAAGAAGAGAGTGCGGCATGGACGTTACGCCAACAGATACGCGGAAGCCGTCAACCTGAACTCCTATGAGGAACTCAAACCGGGAGACTATGTCGTCCATGATCAGTATGGTATCGGCCAGTATGTGGCTATTGAAAAGAGAAGAGTCAACGGGATCGACTGCGATTATCTGAGGATCCTGTACAAGGGCAATGACGAGCTGCTGGTACCTCTCTCCCAATTCTCATTGGTAAGAAAATACGTCTCTTCGGAAGGAGCGGTTCCAAAGCTCCACAAGCTCGGTTCCAAGGACTGGATCGAGACCAAGAAGAGAGTCGAAGAGAGCGTCAACGACGTAGCAGACAGACTTCTGGAACTCTACAGTGCCAGAGAGTCCAATATCGGCTTCGCGTTTTCCCCGGACGGAGAGATGCAGAGGGAATTCGAAGCGACTTTTGACTATGATCTCACCAAGGATCAGATCAAGGCGACCAGGGAAGTCAAGGATGATATGGAATCCCCGAAACCGATGGACAGACTCCTTTGCGGAGACGTCGGCTTCGGAAAGACGGAGATCGCCATACGTGCCGCCTTCAAGGCTGTCAATGACAACAAGCAGGTCGCCTATCTCTGTCCGACCACTGTCTTATCCATCCAGCATTTCAACACCTTCCGCAAGCGTCTCAATGACTTTCCAGCCAGGGTGGAACTGTTAAACCGCTATGTCTCTCCTTCTGAACAGAAGAAGATCCTCCAGGATCTCAAAGAGGGAAAGATCGACATCCTGATCGGGACACACCGTTTATTATCCAAAGACGTCAAATACAAGGATCTGGGTCTTCTGATCATCGATGAGGAACAGCGTTTCGGTGTCGAACACAAGGAGAAGATCAAGGAGATGAAGAACTCCATCGATGTCCTCTCTTTGAGTGCCACGCCTATCCCGCGTACCCTGCAGATGTCCCTTATCGGCATACGGGGTCTTTCCACCCTGAACACCGCTCCAAGAGACCGCTACCCGGTACAGACCTATGTCGTGACCCGTTCCGACAATCTCGTCGAAGAGGTCATCATGAGGGAACTGGAAAGGGACGGCCAGGTCTTCTACCTCTACAACAATGTCGAACGCATCTATTCGGTCGCCAGAAAGCTTGAACAGGATCTGCCGTACGCCCGTATCGATGTGGCACACGGCCAGATGTCTTCCGAGGAGATCGAAGACGCGATGCTGCGGTTCTACAACGGTGAAACGAATGTCTTACTGTGTACGACCATCATCGAGACAGGCCTCGATGTGCCGAATGCCAATACCATCATCATCGACAACGCCCAGAACTTCGGCCTCTCCCAGCTCTACCAGATCAAGGGAAGAGTCGGAAGAAGCGACAGAGTGGCGTATGCGTATCTCCTGATCCCGGAGAAGAAGCAGCTGAAGGAGACTTCTCTGAAGAGGCTGGATGCCATCAAGGAATTCACGTCTCTGGGAAGCGGCTATAAGATCGCCATGCGTGACCTCACGATCAGAGGCGCCGGAGATCTCTTAGGGGCCAAGCAGTCGGGATTCATCGAGAATGTCGGTCTTGACCTGTATCTGGCCATGCTGAACAAGGCCATCCGTGTCAAAAGAGGAGAAGAGGTCGAAGAGGAAGTTACCCCGAATGTCAACATCCCTCTTTCTTCCTATATCCCGGAGGGCTTCTCGGACAACGACTACGAGAAACTGCGTCTCTACCATGAACTCGATGATATCGCCGATAAGGAAGCTCTGTTAGACTACTATGCCCGTATCGTCGATGAATACGGAAGACTGCCGAAGGAAGTCGAGACCCTCTTCGACAAGAAGAGACTGGAACTCTTCGTCAACCTGAATCTCATCGATCAGGTCATGAACCGGAACGGGACCTTTACGATCATCCTGTCCAAGGACTATTCCGATAAGATCGACGGTCTCAAGCTCTTCGGCTACTGCAACACCCTCTCCCGGGATATCCGGATACGCTATCATAATTCCCGGCTCGAGATCAGTATCGACAACCAGAAGGAATCCATCAGGAAGATGATGGAACTGATCGACAGCCTGGATAGATTGGAGAAATCATGAGGATCGATAAATATCTGAAAGTCGCCAGGATCCTGAAGAGAAGAGTCGTCGCCAAGGAACTGGCAGAGAACGGAAGACTCTTTCTCAATGGCAGAGCGGCCAAGGCCTCCAGTGAAGTCAAGCCCGGGGATCACATCCGCATCCTCTTCGGACACCGGGAGATCGAGATCGCCGTGCTGGAGATACGGGAACAGGTCTCCAAGCAGGAAGCTCTGTCTCTGTATGAAGTTATTGAAGAGAAAAAGATTCTTGAGGTATAATTGAACCATGTCAAACAAGAAAACGGTCAGAAGACGCGGGAATCCCATCATCACCAAGCTCATCGGCATCGTCATCATCGCTGCCGCTTTAGTCATCCTGCTGAATGTAGGAAGACAGGTCTATACGATGCTGTCATTGCAGAGACAGGCAGAACTCGTCGAAGAGGAACTGCAGATCCTGAGGGATGAGAATGCTAGTCTGATCAACACAAAAGACAAGCTGGAAGATCCGAACTATGTACAGACCTACGCCCGTGGTGAGTACATGTTTTCCAAAGGGGACGAAAGAGTCTTCTATTTACCGGGCAGCAGTGAGGGAAGTGAATAGACATTCCCTTTTTTCGTATCGGAGGTTTCATGAAAGAGACGAGGACAAACAGAAAAGAGATCTACGACGGGAAGGTCATCCACGTCGTACTGGATGATGTTGTACTGGAAGACGGTACAGAATCCAAAAGAGAAGTCGTCTATCATAACGGGGGTGTCTGTATCGCCCTCAGAGATGATGATGGAAAGTATTTCATGGTGAGACAGTTCCGCTATGCGATCGGCAGGGAGATGCTGGAATTCTGCGCGGGAAAGATCGAAAAGGGTGAAGAGCCTCTAGAGGCGATCTATCGGGAATGTGAAGAGGAACTCGGCTATAAGGCTGTCGATCTCGTATCCCTGGGAGAAGTCATTCCTACCTGCGGATACTGCAGTGAAGTCATCCATCTCTATCACGCCAGAAAGGGAGAGAAGGTCGGTCAGCACTTTGATGAAGATGAAGACCTCTCTTTGAAGAAGTACTCCTTTGAGGAGATACGGCAGATGATCGGGGAGGGAAAGATCAATGACTCCAAGACCATCGCTCTGATGTACCGCATCGAACAGAAAGGACTCCATGTCTAATTTCTACAGTTTTGTAAGGGAACTCTCCGCTTTGGTAAAAGACGAGATCCTGGATTTCCTGGAGGGCTATTTCACACCGGAAGGCTATGTGGACTACCTCATCCCGGACTATGTCACTCCTGAGGAAAAGAAGGCCGTAGAGGCTCTTTTTCTCCACGAAGGAAGCATGAAGGAGAAGATCGATGAAGCCAGGAAATACGATCCCCTGTGCATCGAAGCCTTCTATATCGAAGTCTCCATGCTGGATGATGTCCTGGCCTATGACGTTTTCGTCCGCTATCACCGGATGATCTCCGGGTATGAGAGTTTTACTTCCTACGGGAAGGAGAACTACATGATGATGCTGGACCTCTTCATCGAATATCTCCTGGATATCTCCAATATCAAGGGAGCGATGAAGATCCAGAAGGATCTGATCAGACTGACACCGGAAAGGACCCTGCGCAACACCACGAGACTGTGCTACATGTACTATCTCCTGGAAGACAGTGATTCTTTCTATAACTACTACCATGAGGAGGACCTGGATGATGCCGGTTGTTTCCTCCTGCTGATCGTCACACTGCTTAAGAACGATGATGAAGAAAAGGCCCGAGAAGTCTTTAACGATATGCTCTCCCTGTTCCCGTATGCCGACTATATCGATCACATGTGGGAACTCGACGACAGTAATGAAGAAGCCGCAAAATTCATGGAATGCGTCAACAGCTGTTTCGATGAACTGTGTTCTGTGCCTTATTTCTTCGCGTGGTGCAGCGCAAATAAAGAGGAGGTATTGCACGCATGAACACTATGACAGTGAAAAAGATCGCCGTATTCGCCCTGGTGGCGAGTGTCTATACCGTATTGTCCCTGGTCGTCGCCCCGTTCAGTTTCGGCCAGATCCAGGTGAGACTGGGAGAGGCCCTGATGGTCCTCGCCCTCATCAATAAGGACTATGTCTGGGCTTTGACCCTGGGCTGTTTCCTGACCAATATGATCGGCGTCATGACATCGGTCGACCCGATGCCGTTAGACATCCTGGTCGGTACTGCAGCTACGCTGGCCGCCGGTCTTCTTGTCTACCGCTTCCGCAAGGTCTTATGGAAGGGCCTTCCGATCTTCCCGTTATTATGGGTCGCCATCGTCAACGGCGTCTTCGTCGGACTGGAACTGGGCTACTACTTAGGCGTCAATGTCCCGCTCACGATGATCTATGTCTTCATCGGGGAAGTGATCTCGGCAGGATTAGGTCTCTTCCTGTATGAACCGCTCAAGAAAGCGTTAGAGAAGATCTATTATTAAGAAGTTGTATAATGGTGGTATGGAAATCGATATCAAGGAACTGGAAAATATCTATCCGGAACTGGATGATCTGAATGATGAAGAAGCCCTCTACGTGACAGAAAACGGAGAGGACCGTTTCGTCATCCTTTCGGCTGCTCATTACGAGGCGATCGAGGGACTTGCGAGAATGATCGAAGAAGCCCAGAAGAACCCGGTAAGAGTAGTGGGAAACGAAGACTTCGATATCACCTATGAAGAATATGAAGCTGTCAAGGAACAGATCATCGAGGCATTGGAAAAGACACTGATGCCGAAACCGGAAAAATTGAACTGATATGAAAAAAGGACTGTTTATCACACTGGAAGGACCGGATGGTTCCGGTAAGACGACGGTCGCCACGCTGATCGTCGAAGAACTGAAGAAGCGCGGTTTTTCTGTCGTGCATACGAGAGAGCCGGGCGGTATCGAGATCGCCGAACAGATCCGGAAAGTCATCCTGGATCCGAAGAACACCGCGATGGATGCCCGCACGGAAGCTCTTTTATATGCGGCCAGCCGGAGACAGCACCTCGTTGAGAGGGTCTTCCCGGCCTTGAAAGAAGGAAAGATCGTCCTCTGCGAACGCTTTTTAGATTCCTCCCTGGCTTATCAGGGATACGGACGTCAGATCGGTTTCGATGATGTCCTGAAGATCAATGACTTCGCGATAGAAGGCTGTTTCCCTGACCTCACGCTTTTCCTCGACATCGATGAGGAAGAGGGGCTCAAGAGGATCGGAGACAGAGCTTTCAAGGACCGTCTTGACCAGGAATCCATCGACTTCCATCATCGTGTCAAGCAGGGCTATGAAGAAGTCCTCCGCCGTTTCCCGGAACGCATCCGCATCGTCGATGCCTCGAGACCGGTCGAGGAAGTCCTCAAGAACTGCCTGGACATCATACTGGAAGCTGCAGAATGATCAAGGACGAACTGAGAGAAAAAGAACCGATCGCCTACCGGTCGCTCCATAACGCACTCAAGGAAGGAAGGGTAGCTCACAGCTACCTCTTTTCCGGTGAATACCATCCTCTCAAGAAAGAGACAGCTATCTTACTGGCGCAGTCCATCATCGAAGGAAAGAGGGACTTTGCGTGTGAAGAGTGCCGTACCTGTCAGAGGATACGGAATGGGGAATATCTCGATGTCATCATGATCGACGGCTATGACGCCTCCATCAAGACGGATATGATCGATGATCTTCTGGTCCGCTTCTCCCAGACAGCGCTGGAAGAAAGCGGGAAGAAGGTCTACATCATCGCCAATGTCAACAATGCCTCGGTGAAGTCTTTGAATTCCCTGCTGAAGTTCATGGAGGAGCCGTCTTCAGAGAATATCTACGGCATCTTCATCACCGACAGGAAGGATGACTTACTCTCTACGGTCGTCTCCCGCTGTCAGGAGATCCCTTTCCGGCAAAGGGAGTATTCCCATCTGATCTCCCGGTATATGGAGAAGGGTTTTGACGATGTCGATGCCTATCTGCTTTCCAATATCCTCCATGAATTTAAAGAAGACATGGAAGTAAATGATCCGGCTTATGTGAATGCCAGAGAGTATGTCTATAAGATGATCGACCACCTGGATGAAAGGGAATATATCCCGGTCCTCTTCTCCCAGGAATTCTACCGTTCCTCCAAGAACGAGGAATTCAAGAAGAGCTGCGACTACTTCCTGGATATCATGGTGAAGATGCTGGAAGATGCCCTGTCCTTAAAAGGCCTTGATGATGGTGGATACCAGCAGAAATGCGCGGCTTTACGTGATCATGACGCTGCGAAACTCCTGGAGATCTTTGAGGAAGCCAAGGACAAATGCCTCTACAACGCGGAACGCCGGCTGCTGTTTGACGGGATCGCGTTTTCTCTACTATCATAGAAGCGGTGGTGAATAAGAATGAGTGAAGAACTGAAATATGTCTCTGTACGCTTTGCGGAGACCAATAAAACATATACATTCTCGACAACGGAAGACGGTCTGAAGGCCGGAGATGCCGTTGTCGTAGAGACACAGAGAGGTGTCGAATACGCCAAGATCGTATCCGATCCTTTCGGCAAGCCGAATGTCTCCTTTGAGATCAAGCCGATCTTACGAAGGGCGACAGCGGAAGATGAAAAGCAGTTCCACAGGAACCTGGAAGATGCCAAGAGAGCGAAGACGATCTGCCAGAGGGAATCCGACAAACTGGAACTCGGTATGAACATCCTCTCCGCGGAATACACCTTAGACCGCTCCAAGATCACCTTTATCTATCTCGCGGATGAAAGAGTTGACTTCCGGGAACTTCTCAAGGTCCTGGCTTCGATCTTCCACTGCCGTATCGATCTGAGACAGGTCGGTACCCGTGATAAGGCCAAGATGGTCTCGGGGATCGGTGTCTGCGGCAGAGAACTCTGCTGTGCCAGATACATGGGAGACTTCGACAGGATCTCCATCAACATGGCCAAGAACCAACTCCTGGCCCTCAATACCCAGAAACTCTCCGGACAGTGCGGCAACCTCATGTGCTGTCTGAAATATGAAGATGAAGCCTACAAGGCGATGAGACGGAACCTCCCGAAGATGAACAGCTTCGTGGAATACGAGGGCAACCGTTACCGCATCACCTCGATGAACGTCATCAACCGTACCTGCAAGCTCGAAAACCAGGAGAACGCCCTCTTCTTAAGTCTTGAAGATTTAGTCAAGAAGGGTAAGTATCAGAAGGACGCCAAGCTGCAGCCGAAGCAGAAGGAAGAAGATGCCGCAGAATAACAGCGGTACCTGCACCCTGGTCGTCACCCCGATCGGCAATCTCTCAGAAATATCCGGACGAAGTCTGGATATTTTGCGCTGTGCGGATGTGATCGCCTGTGAGGATACCCGGAACACTGTCAAGCTGTTAAGTCATTATGACATCCACACGCATCTGATCACCTATCACAACTTCAATGAGGAAAACTCGGCTGAGGGCATCATCTCTTTACTGAGAGAAGGCAAGAACATCGCCCTGGTATCGGATGCGGGCTATCCGCTGATCTCCGATCCGGGCTACGTCCTGGTACAGCGTCTCATTGAAGAAGATCTGCCGTTTACGATCGCCGGTTCCAATAATGCCGCTCTTTCTGCCTTATTGGGATCGGGACTGGATACCACGCACTATCTCTTCTACGGCTTCCTCAACAGTAAGCCTTCCGCTGCGAAAAAGCAGCTGGAAGAGCTGAAGGACTTCCCGTACACCCTGATCTTCTATGAAGCTCCGCACCGCATCCTGAAGACGCTGGCTCTCATGAAAGAAGTCTTGGGAGAGAGAAACGCCTGCATCGCCAGGGAACTCTCCAAGGTCCATGAAGAATACATTCGGGGAAGCTTCAGCGAGCTCCTGAAGAAGGAGGAATATCGCGGGGAGATCGCCCTGGTCGTGGAAGGAAAGAAGAAGGA